>JALOOB010000277.1 GCA_025454635.1 Anaerolineae bacterium | reverse complement strand
TCAGGTTGATGACTGCCGCGCCGTTGTCCGCCGCGTACGCGATCCCTTCCGCGATGTCGAACGCCCACCCCAGCCCCGCCGCATCCATCACCCGCACCGGCATCAGCCGCGACGCGCCCCCCATCCCCGCGATGCCCTCGTACGCATCGTCGGTATGGCTGCTCCGGTTGTCCGTGGCCGCGCCCGCAATCCCCGCGACCGCCGTCCCGTGCCCGTGCGCATCCAGCGGGTCCGCATTGCCCACATCGAAATTGTACACGCCGTTCTGGCTGATCCAGCCCGCGCAGCTTCGCGCGCCGGTCAGGGGGTCGATATCGCTCTCGCCCGGGTTCACCCACATCTGCTCGCGCAGGTCCCAGTGCCAGTAGCTCACGCCGGTGTCCAAAATCGCGATGACAACCGAAGGGTCGCCGCGCGTGATGGTGCGCGCCGCGGGCAGCCCCACCTGCGCAGGCCCCCACTGCTCGCCCCAGTGCTCGTCGCGTGGAACCGCGGCCACGCTCGCCGTCTTCCGCTCCTCCACCGCGAAGGCGATGCCCGCCTGCGCGACAAGCCGCTGCGCGAGTTCGCGCTCGCGCCCGGCCGGCGCCGTCACCCGCGCAAATCCCAGCCCCGGCGCCCATCGCTCCAGCCGCGCGCCGAGCCGCGCCAGCCGCTCGCGCGCCTGCGCTTCGGTCAGGTCCTTGTCGGAGAAGGAAACGACCAGGCGTCCCCCGGCAGGCGCGTCGCCCCCCGCAGGTCCGCCCGTCTGCGCGAACGCCCCCGGCGCCCCGCCGAGCGCACAGAGCAGCAAGGCCGCGAGCGCGGCCAATCTCTGCAGGCGTCCGCTCACGGCGAGTAGATAAGGCAGCTTGATTCTCATGGCGATTATGTCGCGATTATAGCGGCGCGACAAAGGGACTGTCAATGAATTTGCGGCTCGCCCGCCTACTGTCCGTTCAGCAGCAGCGGCAGGTTGAGCCTCCCCGAAATCGACTCCGGGACGCCAGTCCATGCGCCGATGAACGCGCTCTGTTCCCGGTCGGCCAGCACCTCGAGGAAAAGGGGGTCCGGGGTGGTTTGCTCATACCCCTCCGGCAGCACGGCAAGCAGAGTGTACTGCCCGGACGGAAGCATATCGAGTTGAAAACGGCCTGTCGGCGTTTCGACCGGGGCGAAGAGCACGGTCTGCCCGGCCTTCTTGAGCAATATGTATGCGCCGGGCACCCCGCGCGTCTCCCAGGGCTGATGTGCGCCGTCGCCGTTGCCGTCGAGGTAGATTCGGCCCGACAAGACCGGCCGGATGCGGGTCGAAGCAGCCTGGCGGTTGTCGCTCGGCGTCAGTTCTCGCTGCGCCGCACTGACCGACGCCGTGGTCGAAATCCTCCCAACGCCGGCGGCGGTTGGCGTCATCACGACCGTCACGCTCACGCTCGCGCCCGCGTCGAGCTGCGCCGTACCGCACTGCAGGTTGTGGCCCCCCAGCGAACACCCGCTCCCCAGCACCCTGACCCCCTCATAGACCGGCTCGGTCGGCAGGATCGCGTTCAGCGTGACGCTGGAGGCCGCTGCCTCACCGCGGTTGACGACGGTGAACGTCGCGGTCAGCGGGTTGCCCGCGATCACCTGCGGCGGCTGAACGTCCGCAAGAAGACGCAAATCGACCGGTCGCACCGGTTCACGCACCGCGCGCGCAAGGTCAAGCCGCCCCCAACCGGTTTTGTCGTCTCGGCCGGCCGGCCCCACGTCCTTCACCGAGCCGAGCAGCTGCGCCTTGACGTCGTCCGCGCTCAGTTCCGGCCAGCGGGCCCACACCAACGCGGCAGCGGCCGCCACGTGGGGCGTCGCCTGCGACGTGCCTGACCGCGTCGCGTACGCGCTGCCCTCCGTTGTGGACGGGTACACGACGCTCAAAATGTCCACCCCCGGCGCGGCGAGGTCGACGCGTGTCCCGGGATTGGTGAAATTCGCCGGGTTGTCATTGGAGTCAGTCGCGCCGACCGCCAGCGCGCCGGGGCACGCGGCCGGATAGTAGACCGTCTGCCCCAGGTTGCCCGCGGCCGCCACGACCAGCTTTCCTCGGCTAACGGCCGCGCTCACCGCCGCGCAAAGGGTCTGCGAGTACTGGGCGCCCCCCAGGCTGACGTTGATGATCGACGCGCCGTTGTTTACGGCATACAAAATTCCCGCCGCAACGTCTGAGTGCGCCGCGACGCCGGTCGCCGTGTCGATGACCTTGACCGCCATAATGCGCGATGCCGACGCAATCCCGGCCACCCCTTCACCGTTGTTCGTCGTCGCCGCCGCGATGCCTCCGACGTGGGACCCGTGGCCGCTGTCGTCCGCAACTGCGCCGTTCTCTCGCGACTCGCAGCCGCTCTCGCCGCACTCCTGGTAAAAGTGCCAGCCGTTCACGTCGTCGACCTTGCCGTTGCCGTCGTCGTCCTCGCCGTTCGCGGGGATCTCGCCCGCGTTAATCCACAACTGCGCCGCCAGGTCGGGATGCGTCAGGTCCAACCCGCTGTCGATCACGGCGATCACGACTTCCGGCGCCCCTGCCGAAACACTCCATGCCTCCGGCGCGCCGATCAGCGGCAGCGCCCACTGTCCGGCATACCCGGGGTCATTCGGATAAAACTCGCCCGCGGCCTGCGGTCTGAGCCAGTAGTCTAGCTCCGCAAACGCCACGCCGGGCAACCGCGCGATATCATCTCGCGTCGCTTCCTCCTGCCCTGCCGGCGCCCCCACCGCAACCATATTCAGTTCCGGGAACTCCCGCGTCACTTGGTACCCGGCCGCAACCAGCGCCCCGCCCTCCGCCGCGGTCGCGCCGGACCGGAATCCCACGAGCACCGCGCCAGGCCGGTGATCCTGCCCCTCAGGCGCAAGCCGCGCGCCTACGGGCCGCGGCGCGATCAGCGCGGCGCAGACAAGAGCAGTTGCCAGCATCAGGCGACGAACCATCGAGTTGATTCCCGGCGCAAACGACGCAAGAAAACAGCAGGCCGGGTGATTCCCGGCCTGCGTCACGTCGAGTCACCCGCAAAGCGTCTACGGTATCCGGTGCGTGATCCGTAACATCCGCGCATGCCCGCGAATCAAGCCTTCAATCTTGACCCACCGGCCCAAGCGCGTCGTTTGCTTCGATGTAGATAAACGGCAATTGACCAGAATTGGTGCGAGGGATTCCGAGGGAGATATGCGTGTCCGCGCTAACCGGAGACGCTTCGTTGACCGTGCGCCTGGCCCGCGCAATCGTCAGCGGCGCGGTTTCCGAACAGCCCGGTTCACCGGTTCTTCGTCGTGCGCGCAGGAGGTTTCGCACCGCCTGCCCGCGGGGAGCCGACGTGCTGCCGTCGACAATAAGGTCACCCTATCAAACAACCCAGGCGCAACGCGCCCCTATTCGCCCCAGAGCAACCGGCCGCAGTTGCCGCAGTACACCAACTCCTCGCCGAAGCGCGCCTCCTCCAGCTTGCTCGGCGGCGCCTGCACCCGGCACGCGCTGCACGTGTCCCCGTCCAGCTCCGCCACCGCGCGCCCGCCGTGCCGCGGGCGCAGGTGATCGTACGTCCGCAGGAGCGCGGCGGGCGCTGCCTCGCGCGCGGCCGCAACTCTCGCCTGCTCCGCCGGCAGCCGCGTCTTCAGCTTCGCGTACTCCGCGCGCAAGCCCGCCTGCCGGTTCGTCCACTGCTCGGTCAGTCGGGCCACGTCGGCCTGCGCCGCGTTCAGCCGCGACGTCGCGCCTTCGAGCGCCACCATCAGTTCGAGCAGCCGGTCCTCGATCCCGGCCTTCTGGTTCCGATGTTGCGCAAGGTCGCGCTGGCTGTTGTCCAGCTCGCGCGAGTTGGTCGTCTTGCCGTCGTACAGCCGCGCCTCGATCTGCTTGATCTTCGCTTCCGCTTCGGCCTGCGCCTGCTCCACTTCGGCCTGCTCGCCGCGCAGTTTCGCCACCTCTGCCTCCGCGGCGGCAGCGGCTTCCTCCGCCCGCGCAAGTTCCGCCGGCTTACGCGCGGCCTCCACGACCTCCGCAAGCCGCGATTTCGTCGCGTCGAGCGCAAGGTCGGCCTCGTTCAGGCGGGCGAGCAGGAGAATCGGGCGGGTCATGGCGGCCTCCGGTCGTAAGCAAGGGTTGTCAGGCTGATTATACCCCGCGACGCGACCTGTGATACAATCTGCGAACTCGGCGTAGGCCCCCCGGCCGCGCCATCTGCAGAGGAACATGCCATCGTGGCCGAACTCGCCCAGCCCGTGGCGGCCGTAGTCTTGCCCACTTACAACGAGCGCGAAAACATCGAGGCGATCGTCACCGCGCTCCGCAACCTACCCGTTTCGGTCCATGTGATCGTGGTCGATGACAACTCGCCCGACGGCACGGGCGCGCTCGCCGATCAGCTCAGCCGCGCGCTCGACGAGGTCGAGGTCATCCACCGCTCGGGCAAACTCGGGCTTGGCGCCGCCTATGCGGCGGGCTTTGCCCGCGCGCTCGCCGCGGGCTACGAGTTGCTCTGCACGATGGACGCGGACTTCTCGCACGATCCGAGCTACCTGCCCAACTTGATCGACGGCGCGAAGCGTTACGATCTGACTATCGGCTCCCGTTACATTCGGGGCGGCGGCGTTGTCCACTGGGGCTGGAGCCGCAAGCTGCTTAGTTGGGGCGCGAACACCGTCGCGCACATGGCGCTCGGCCTCCACGCCCGCGATTGCACCGCCGGCTTTCGCTGCTACCGCCGCCGCGTGCTCGAAACGGTCGACCCCGCCTCCATCCGCGCCAACGGCTATTCGTACCTGATCGAAATGCTTTACAATGTCCAGCGCGCCGGCTTCACCGTCGGAGAAACGCCGATTATCTTTGCCGACCGGCGCCTGGGCCAGTCCAAAATCTCGCGCAACGAGATCTACCGCGCAATGCGGACCGTGGCGCGGCTGAGCCTGCGCCGCATGAAAGGAACGCTTACGCGATGCGTAACCAGGGATCCAGCGCCAGCCTGATCGAGCTCGCGCTCATCATCGTTCTGATCGCCATCATCGTCATGGCGATCCTGCTCATCATGGGCGACGACCTCCGCTTGTGGGTCGTCAACACGATCTCGGGGTTGTTCGCAGGCCGCGGCTAACTAACTATGGCCCGGCTTGCCAGGCCCATCATCCCTCCCGCGCCGCGGCACTAACTATGGCCCGGCTTGCCAGGCCCATCATCCCTCCCGCGCCGCGGCTTGCAGAACCGTTCATCCACGCGGCGCGGAGCGCGGGCCGCGCGCTCCTTGACCTGCTCTACCCGCCTTCCTGCCCCGGCTGTGGCCGGCTTGGCCAACTCTTCTGCCCGCAGTGTCGCGCCCTCGTGCGAACATACTCCCTGCTCTGCTGCCCGCGCTGCGGCCGCCCCTCCGCCGCGCGTGAGCTATGCGCCGCGTGCGCGGCTGTCCCTTCCCCCCTCGACGCCATCCTGCCCGGCGCCGTCTTCGCCCCCGTCTTCGCCCACCCGATCCGCCCCGCCATCCACGATTTCAAGTACGAAGGCGTCACGGACCTGGCCGCGCCGCTCGCCGAGTGGCTCGCGGCAACATGGCGCCTCCACCGCCTCGCCGCCGATTTGATCGTCCCCGTGCCGCTCCACCCACAACGGGAACGCGAGCGCGGCTACAACCAGTCCGCCCTGCTGGCGAAGCAGCTCAGCGCCGCCGTCGCCGTCCCCGTCGCGCCTGCGGCGCTGGTCCGCATCGTCCGCACGCGGCCGCAGGTCGGCCTCACGCAGGAGCAGCGCCGCGCCAACATCGCCGGCGCTTTTCGCTGCGCACGCATCGGCGGAAGCCGCTGCGCACGCACCGGCGCTTTTCGCTGCGCACGCATCGGCGAAAGCCGCTGCGCACGCGATGTTACTGACTTGCGCATCGTCCTGGTCGATGATGTCTGCACGACAGGCTCGACGCTGGAAGCGTGCGCGGCCGAGCTCAGGGCGGCAGGCGCGGCGGCGGTGTGGGGCTTGACCGTCGCCCGGCCCTCTTTCGAGGCGAGCAGCGCGCTACTCCCGCCGGACGATCCCGCCCTGCCGGACTGATCGCCCGCGAACCTGTTGACTTTTGTTTCGATACTCACTACAATCGGGCCATCCACACCCCGGAGGCCCTCTTATACCGGCGCCGGGCACACAACCCCGCCGCGATCGGGCTCTGAACGGCGCCCTGATTCACGGAAAGGAGCAGACGGTATGCAACTCACCATCACCGGCAAGAACATCGAAATCAACGACACGCTCCGCGCCTACGTGGAGAAAAAGATCGGCCGGTTGGATCGCTACCTCCCCAATGTTATTGACGGACGGGTGGAACTCGAAAAGGCTGAGGGCGCGCGGGCCGCGGAGGACCGCCAGGTCGCCCAGGTGACTCTGCGCACCAAGAACGCCGTGCTTCGGGCCGAGGAAGCCTCAAACGACATCTTCGCATCCATCGACGCAGTGGTCGAGAAGATGCAGCGCCAGGCGGACCGCTACAAGAACAAGCGCCGCTCGAAGCGCGTCGACGAGAAGCTCCAGGCAGAAGCCTTCACGGCCGTGCTCGAGGATATCGAGGCCGACGAGGCCACCGACGATCAGCCCACCGTGTCGCGCGTCAAAAGGTTCCATATGATCCCCATGGACGAGGAAGAGGCAATCGCGCAAATGGAGCTGCTCGGCCACGACTTCTACGTGTTCTTTAACGTGAATCAGAACCAGATCAACGTGCTCTACCGCCGCCGGAACGGCCAGTACGGCCTGATCCAGCCCGAGCTTGCCTGATCCCCTGACCGCGTAAAACAGCGCCCCCGGGGAGCCTGCCTCTCCGGGGGCCTTTATTGGGAGCGCTTGTTGAAGACCATCCTCTTCGTCTGCACCGCCAACATCTGCCGCTCGCCCATGGCCGCCGGCATCATGCGCGACCAGCTCGCGCGCCTGGGCCTCGACTCAGAGGTCGAAGTGCTTTCCGCCGGCGTCTGGGCGGAGGACGGCGGCCGCGCGAGCAGCAACGGCGTTGCGGTGCTGCGCCTGCGCGGCATCGACCTTGCGGCGCACCGCTCGCAGCCCCTCACCCCCGCGCTCCTGCGCGCGGCAAACATCGTCCTCGTCATGGAAGAGGCCCACCGCCGCTCGATCTTCTACATGGCGCCCGAGCAATTGTCCAAGGTCTACCTGCTGTCGGAGCTGGCCGGCGGCCACTCTGACGTAGCTGATCCGTTCGGCGGTTCGCTGGAGGAATACGCGGCGACCGCGGACGAGTTGACCGCGCTGATCGAAAAGGGGTTGCCGAGGCTGCTTAAGCGGATCGGGGTGGCCGCGCCAGGTACCAGTGCGGCATAAAGCCATAATAAAACGCCAGCAGGGAGGCCAGCTTCAGCCCCGTCCACCCGTCCCGCCAGCCGTCCAGCGTCAGATAGCGCCGCCGAAACTCGCGGGCCGGCATCGTGACGAACTTGTGCGGCCAGGGCTTGACCCCCCGCTCCCGCAAAATCCGCGCTTCGAGCGCCGCGTACCGCCGCTGCTTCGCGTGGAACTGCCCCCAGTCGTCGTAGTTGTAGTGAATCATCGGCTCTTGGAGATAGGCCGAGTCGCCGTCCAGCAGCACCACTTCATGCACCGGACGCGCCGGATCGTAGCGGGCATGCGCCCGTCGCATCAGCCGCAGTTGGTAATCCGGGTAGAAGCCGCCGTGGCGCACCTGCCGCCCCGCGATGAAATTGTGTCGCGGGACCCACCACCCGTTCTCCCCCCGCTCCAGCACCGACCGCACTTCCGTCGCCAGAGCCTCCGGGATCCGCTCGTCCGCATCCACAAAGAAGATCCACTCTGCGTCCACCGCGGCCATCGCTGCGTTGCGCTGCCCCGCGAAGTTGTCGAAGACGCGCTGCGTCACCTCCGCGCCCGAGGCGCGCGCCCGCGCCACCGTGTCGTCGTCGCTGTACGAATCCGACACGACGATGCGGTCGCAGAAGCGCAGCGTCTCGATGCACGGCCCAATATGCCCGCTGACGTTCTTCGTCAGCACGATTGCAGCCAGCTGGACGCGCTCCCCCGACATCACGCCCGCCCGCCGAACATGGCCGCCACCGCATTTGCCGCCGCGATCCGCTCATCCCGCTCCGCAGCCGTCGCCGCAGCCCGCGCGCGGCGTCGCTCCGCCGCCATGCCCAGCCGCACCATCCCCGCAGCCACCCGGCGCTTCGCCGGCCCGTAGAACCGCCCGTAGAGCCTCTGCCGGCTGCGCCACAGGTTCCGCATCGACTCGCTGCGGAATTGCGACGAACTCGCGCCTCCGTGGTGGATCACCCGCGCGAGGGGCACACAGTAACAGGGCCAGCCTGCGCGCCGCATCCGCCAGCACCAGTCGACTTCCTCCGCGTACATGAAATAGCCCTCGTCCAGCAGCCCCGCCGCGGCCGTCGCCTCCCGCCGCACCATCAGCGCCGCGCCGAGCGCAAAGTCGACGGGAAAGGGCTTTCCCGCGTCATACATGCTGCGCGGGTAGCGCCCGTTGAGCCGCGTGTCGAGCAGCCGCCGCGGGCGCGGCGGGAACAAGTCGAACCACAGTTGCATCAAGCCGGGGAATGCGAACGCGCCGTGCTGGAACGCGCCGTCGGGATACTGGAGCCGCGCGCCGGCCGCGCCCACGTCGCGCCGCTCGCGCAGAAAACGCGCCATCGCCCCGATCGCGTCTCCCACCGGTTCCGCGTCCGGGTTGAGCAGCAGGGCGAAGTCGGGCGCGTCCGCGGTCCCAAAGCCGAGTTCGCGCAGGATGAGGTTGTTGCCGCGGGTGAATCCGAGGTTTTCTTGCGAAGCGGTCAGCCGTGCCTGCGGGAACTGCCGCGCGACCATTTCCGCGCTGCCGTCCCGCGATGCGTTGTCGACGACGTGGACGCTCGCGTGGAGCTCCGGGCTGAGCGCAAGGCTTGCGAACGTGGCCAACAGGCACGCTTCGAGCAAGTCGCGCACGTTGTAGCTGACGACGACGACCGCGAGCGTCGGCGCGCCGGATAGGGCCGGCGCGCTCATGGCCGCTTGGTCATGGGGCGCCCAGTCATGGGGTGCCCAGTCATGGGGTGCCGACGTCCACGCTGATCCGGTCCACCGCATCATTCGCCACCGCGACGAACTCGTGGATCAGCCCGCCCCACCAAAACTGCGTGCCCACCGGCGGCGCCTGGTCCATCTCGATGCAGCC
>JALOOB010000034.1 GCA_025454635.1 Anaerolineae bacterium | reverse complement strand
TGGCGCGCTGGCTCTAGCCGATAGTAGGTATTATGTCTATAACAGGCCGAGTTCTCTGGCCGCGATGGCGGCCTGAGTCCGGTCACGCGCGCCGATCTTACCGAGGATATTTGTAACGTAGTTCTTGACCGTGCCTTCGGCCAAAAAGAGACGCTGCGCGATGTCCCGGTTGGTCAGCCCGGCGGCGACGAGGCGCAGTATCTCCAGTTCGCGCTCCGACAGCGGCTCCACCAGCGCAGCAGGCCGCGCTTCGGGCGCCGGCGCAGGGCGCAGCCGCGCGAGTTCCGCGACGACCTTGCGCGCGACCGAAGGTTCGATCAGCACGCCCCCACGCATGACCGCCCGGATCGCCTCGGCCAGCTCCGTCACGCCCACATCTTTCAGCAAGTAGCCGAGCGCGCCCGCGCGCAGCCCTTCCAGCACGTATTCGTCGTCGTCGAAGGTTGTCAGGATGATGATTCGCGCGTCGGGGTCGGCCGCAACGATGCGCCGCGTGGCCTGCACGCCGTCGAGCACCGGCATGCGCACGTCCATCAGCGCGACGTCGGGACGGAGCGCGAGGAACGCTGCCACGCCCTCCTCGCCGTTGCCGGCCTCGCCGATCACCTCGATATCCTCCTCGAGGTCGAGCAGCGTCCGCAGCCCCTCCCGCATGAGGCGTTGATCGTCCACGAGCATCACCCGAATCGCGCTCATGCCATTCCTTTCACCGGCAAGGACACGGTCAGCTCGCTGCCACCCTCAGGAATCCCTGCTAGCTCGACCACCCCGCCAAGCAGTTGCGCACGCTCCCGCAGCCCGAGCAGGCCGAAGCCCTGCGCCCCACCGTCTCGGAGTCCGCAGCCATTGTCGACCACACGCAGCACCCACGCATCGCCTTCCTGATCGACCGCAATGCTGACCATGCTTGCATGTCCGTGCTTCTGCGCGTTGGTCAGAGCCTCCTGCGCAGCGCGGTAGAAGGTGTGGCGGTATGCGGACGGCAGTTCAGGCATCGGTTCGGGCAGCCGAACATGCGAAGTCATTCCCGTCGCGTTCGAGAAGTCCGCGGCCAGCCGTGAGAGGGCCGAACCGAGGGCCATGTCTTCTTCAGGCGCAGCTCGCAAGGTCGCGACCGTGGCGCGCAGATCGGCCAGCGCAGCGCGCACCTGCTCGCGCGCGTTCGCGGCCATCGCCGCGGCTCGCCACGGATCGCTTTCCGCGAGCCGTTCGACCGCCTGCAACTGCACCGCGGCCGCGGTCAGCCGGTGACCGACCGTGTCGTGCATCTCCCGCGCCATGCGGTTGCGCTCCTCCGCGACCGCGAGGCGTTCGGCCTGGAGCGCGTATTCCTGGAGCCGCGCGTGCGCGTCCTGCAACTCGGCCAGAAGCCGCTCGCTCTCCCGCTGCGCGTCATTCGCGCGGGCCGTCTGCGTGGCGAAGGCAGCGAAGAAGAAGTAGCCCGCGACGTACAGGCCGGACTGCAGGAGGTTGCCCAGCAGGTCGCCCTGGGAGTAGAACAGGAACATGACAACCGTGAGCGCCGAGAAGACGCCGACCCAGGCGTAGCCCGTCTGACGCGGGAAGACCATCATGACGGTGGGGCTAATCACGAAAAAGAGCACCACGAACCACGGCGTCATCGGCGGGAGCATGACGAGCGCGACGACGAGCGCAGCGGCAATGGCCGTGTAGACGTGCGGGGCGCGACGGATGAGCGGCCCCACCACCCGCTCGGGCATGAGCACCATGAGGTCGAACAGGGCGAGGAGCGCCAGTCCCAACCAGCGGTACGGGTGTTGTCCGCCGACGAAGATGGCGACGCCGAGCAGGCTCACCGCGGCCGTCACGACATACGCGCTGACCATCATCGGGTCGACCTGGAAGCGGGGGGACTCATTGCGCGACATGGTCATATCATACTCACTTCGTCGGTTGTCGTCCATGCCCAACAGCATCCCTATGCAAGATGCCGGAAGCGCGAGAGCCCCAGCGCCAGAAACACCGCGCCCATCGCGCACAGGACAGCCGCGTCGGGGAGCACGGCCGCGAGCCCCTCGTCGCGGACGATGATGTCCTGGAAGCCCTGCATGGCCCAGTAGGCGGGCGTGATCATCGCAAGGCGCTCCATCCAGTCGGGCACGATCTCGATGGGCCACCACGCGCCGCCAAGCGCCGCGGTGCTGTACGTGAGGATCTGGCTGAGCGCGTTGGCCTGCGCATAGGTGCGCGCGAAGCCGGCGATGGCGATGCCGAGACCCGCGACAGAGAAGACGAAGGCGACGACCATGACCGCAAGCGCCAACGGCGACCCGCCCCAGTCCACCCGAAACAGCAGCGCGCCGGCGACGATCAAGATCGCAGCTTGGACGATGCCGGCCGCCATCACGCCGACCAGCTTGCCGCCCATCACCGCGGAGCGCGTGAGCGGCGCGGTCAGCAGGCGGCGGAGCGTGCCGGTCTGCCGTTCGACCAGCAGCGTGATTGCGCCGGACATGATCGACACCAGCCCGAACGTGACGAGCATTCCGGGCGAACTCTGGCTGAAACCGTCCGCGGTCGCCGGCTGGGGCGGCGCTTCGCCCGCCGATTCGACGACTACCACGACCGGCCCGGCCGCAGTCGCCTCCATCACGAGCGGCCCGGCGGGCCGCTCGGCGTTGCCGGAGCCGTTGACCGCACCGAGCACGAAGGTGAAAATCAGCGGCATCAGCAGCGAGAAGATCAGCGCGGCCGGGTTGCGGTACGTCGAGGACAGGTAGTGTCCCGAAATAAACGATGCGCGAGCGACCATGGTTACCTCACGAAGCGTCGCGGCAGACGCAGCACGGCGATAGCGCCGAAGAGAAGCGCCGCTCCCAGCAGGACGCCCGCCTCTGGGAGGACCGCGGCGGTCGACAGGCCGCGTTGCGTCAGGTCGGTGAAGCCGTCGAGCGCCCAGCGGTTGAGCGTGAGCTTGCTTAATGGCTGGAGCCACGAGGGGAAGGCGGCCATGTTGAAGAAACTCCCGCCCAGGATGCCGAACAACATGGCGATTGCCGCCGACGCGATGCCCGCCTGCTGCTCGGTGCGCGAGAAGGCAACGATGCACGCGCCGAGCGCAGCCGCAGCCAGCGCAACCGACACCACCATCAGCGCCACGCCCGGAAACGGTCCCCATTGCACGCCGTAGATCAGCCGCGTCGCGACGATGAGCACGGTCAGTTGGAGCGCGCCGGTCGCGAAGACGCCGAGCAGTTTGCCGGTCAGCAGGGGCGCGAACGATGTCGGCGTGATCAGCATGCGCGCCAGCGTGCCCTGTCGCTCTTCCTCCAGAATGCTGCTCGCCGCATCGAACAGTGTGAACATCAGGAAGAGGACGGCCATCGACGGCGCAAAGTACGCGAGCGGGCTGCCGTCAGTGAACGGGTTCGCGGGCGCAGGCGCCTCGACGGGGGCAGCCGCGCCGGTGATGCGCGCATTAAACCCGGCGGCAACCCGGCTGACCGCCTCGCTGATCACCGCGCTGCCCACGACGCTGGTCGGGTCGGTGTAAATCTCCACCTGGGCGGCCCCGCCCCCTGCCGCTGCGACGAAGCCGGCAGGGATGATGACGGCCCCGCGGTACTCGCCGAGACGCGCAGCTTCACGCGCTTCCGCGGCGCTGGTCAGCTCCGTAATGGCGATCAGGCCCGACGCCTCGACATTCCTCAGCCCCTCCACGAACGCGGCGGAAGCGGGCGAGCGATCTTCGTCCACGAGCGCGGTCGGCACGTCGACCGGCTGGCGCGAGATGCCGCTGAACGCGGCGCCGATCACCGCCGCAAGCACAAGCGGCGCGGCGAACATCAGAAGGAGACCGTTGCGGTCGCGGAAGCGCGTGAGCGTGTCCTTGAACGCGATGTGAAGTGCGCGCATCGCTCGCTCCTACTCCCGCAGGCCGCGGCCGGTGAGGTGCAGGAAGACCGCTTCGAGGTTCGGCTCCTGCAGTTCGAGCCGGCGCACGTGCGCACCCGCTCGCGAAAGCGCCATGACGGCGGCGGGCAGCACCGCCTCGCCGTCGCTTGCGGCGATCAGAACTCCTCCGTCGCCGCTCCCATCGGTCGCATTGACCGTGACCGCCGTCACGCCATCGATGCCCCGCAGCAGCGCCGGAAGCCCTTCGCGGTCCGCGCCGTTGAAGCTGACCTCGAGGCGCAGCACGTCCGTCTCGCCCACTGTGCGCGCCAGCTCCTCGCGCGTGCCCAGCGCAATCAGTTCGCCGTGGTCGACGATGCCGATGCGGTGGCTGAGTTCCTCGGCTTCTTCCATGTAGTGCGTGGTGTACAGCACCGTGAGGCCGGCCGCGTTGAGTTCCTTGACCGTGTCCAGGATGCGGCGCCGCGTCTGCGGGTCGATGCCGACGGTCGGCTCGTCCATGTAGAGCACGCGCGGCTCGTGCAGCAGCGATGCCGCAATGTTCAGGCGGCGCTTCATGCCGCCTGAAAACGCGCTGACCTTCCCGCGGGCGCGATCTTCCAACCCGGCGAAGGAGAGACCGAACGCGACGCGCTCCTTGAGCCGCGCGCCCGAGAGGCCGTACATCCGCCCCCAGAAGACCAGATTCTCCTGCGCGGACATTTCGCCGTACAAGGCGACGTCCTGCGGCACGACGCCGATGCTCTCCTTGACCTTGAGCGGCTGCTCCCGCACGGAATGGCCCGCAACGGTCGCGTTGCCCGCAGTCGGCGCCAGGAGGCAGGAGAGCATGGAGATCGTCGTCGTCTTGCCCGCGCCGTTCGGGCCGAGCAGGGAGAAGATTTCGCCCTGCCGAACCGCGAAACTCACGCCCTTGACGGCTTCGAGGTCGCCGTAGGTTTTGCGTAGCGAGTTGACCTCAATGATGGGACGAGTCGCGTCCATGTTTGCCTTCCTTTTGCCGCGGAGGTCACAGCGGACTCAGAGAGAGAACCGGGTTTCTGACCTCTCCACTCTCTGAGCCCTCTGCGCCCTCTGTGGCAGGAACCGTCACTTGCGGCGAATCAGGACGACCACGCCGGCGACGATCAGAATGACCGGCCAGATGAAGCCGAATGCCTTCAGAACCGCAAGCCCCGATGCGCCGGCCAGCAGCAGCGCGCCGATGGCCGCCAGGATCGCGCCGGGAACGAGCGGCCACCACTGGAAACTGCCCGCCGTGTAGGTCGACAACAGGGCGATCAGCACCCAGCCGAGCGAGAACGCCAGCAGGAAGATGCCGCCGGTAACGGGCTCCGGCGATGCCGCGAACGGCCCTTGCGTGACGAAGATGCCGAGCGACACGCCGCTCAGGATGCCGCCGGGGATGATCAGCCCGAACGTGCGGGTGAGCAGGCCCCAGGCGAGGAAGATGCCGGCGAGCGTGGGTGGGATCAGGTAGCCGAGCGCCTCAGCGACGCCGAGTTGGCTCGCGAGGGCCACCAGGCCGAGGGCGATAATCGCTACGCCGGCGATGACCGCGTTGCGGCTTGAGGTTGTGTGTTCGTTCTGCTTCTCGAGGTGGTTGTTCATCGTATTCCTCCGTCAGTTAGGTGCGACTCTTCCGTCGCAGCATTACGACCAGAGGATACGACCGGCGAGGTCATATGCGGGAGTGCCGGAGGTCACGCCGGGGGTCACGTGACCTTCAGGACGCGCACGGGGGCAGCGCGCCGCCCCCGTGGGTCATGGCCGATCAATGGTAAGGGATCAGGAGCACCTGGCCGACATAGATTCGGTCCGGGTTCGGGATGTGATTGACGTTGGCGAGGTACCAGACGCCCCATCCGAACCGCTGACCGATTGCGCGCAGCGTGTCGCCGCGCTGGACCGTATACAGGAAGCCCCACGGCGTCCCGCCGCCGGGTTTAACGCACAGGACTTGGCCCGCATAGATGCGGTTGGGATTCGCAAGGCCGTTCAAGTTGACAAGCGCGGAGACCGACGTGCCGAACCGGACGGCAATCCGGTACAGCGTGTCTCCCCAGCGCACCGTGTAGAACTGACCGCAGCCAGAACCCCCGGCCGAATTGGCCGGGGCCGCAGAAGCAGGCACGGCGACGAACAGAAGCGCGACGATGGCGACGATGCAGGCAAGGCCGTAGACGCGTCTCATCGGCGAGAACCTCCTTCCTGGAGTCTATGGCCCCTATTGTACTCCCGCGCGTACGGTAAATCAAGAGGGTCGCGCGGCAGCCGACCGCCTCGTCCGGCCTCGAGTTCTCTATTTCTGGCGCGCGCCCTTGAACTGGAGCTTCACCTGGCGCGGCGTCACCGAGGCGACGATGCACGCAGCCCAGCCGAGCGCGGTGAGCAGCGGTGAGAAGGCGAAGCCGGCGAGCAAACGGCGCTGCGGCCGGTACGCGATCACTTCGAGCGGCGCGGCCAGCTCGCGCAGCAGCCCCCCGCCCGCAATGAGAAGCGCCAGCGAACGGAACGCGCGGCGCGCAGGGCCGCGGGCGAATAGCGCGGCGATGAGCGCCAGCGCGGCCGAACCGGCCACCCCCCACGCCAGCGCATAGGGGAAGAGATGGCGGGCCGCTGCGCGTGGGTCGGCCAGCAACTCCCCGCGCAGGCGGAAAAGCGACAGCAGGTGGAGCCGTCGCCAGCGCAGCTCGTTCTGCCACCACTCGCGCAGGGTGGCCGGCCGGTGGGTGCGAACGACCGCGTCCGGCGCAAAGGCCTTACGGTATCCGGCAACCCCGGCGCGCGCGTCCAGGTCCCAGTCGCTGGACACGCGCGTTTCGGGGAATCGCCCCAGCGCAACCAGCGTATCGCGGCGCAGCGCGATGCCGCCGCTGCCCTGAAGAATGACCCGACCGCGCACCTCGTACTCGGCCACCTTCGCCACATCCCCCAGCAGCGACACGGGGGTTTCCCGCAGCGGCAGATAATTCCCGCTCACTGCGTCGGCCGCCCCGTCCACGCGTCGGACAAGCGCCTTCAGCCACCCGGCTTCCACCTCCGAATCCGCGTCGAGGAAGGTGATCACCTCTCCCCGCGCGCACTCAAGCCCCTGGTTCAGCGCCGCATTCTTGCCCTTTGGCAGTTGTTCGACCACGCGCAGCCGCGCATCCGAGGCCGCTCGGTCGAGCGCGGCCGTATAGGTGCCGTCGCCCCCGCCTGCGACGACGATCGCCTCGTAGTTGGGATAGTCGAGAGCGGCGACCGTATCGAGGCAGGTCAGGAGGGTGGCGCGGTCTTTCCAGGCCGGAATAATCACCGAGACGAAAGGCCACACAGGGGGATCTGGCGGCGCCTGCCAGCGCGGCGCTGCCGAGACCCGGCGCCCTCGCGCGACGGCGCGCACCGCAACAAGTAGAGCATAAGCGGCAAGAATGACGGCTGTGATGCGCCCGATCATGATTCTCCCGTTTTTTTCCCTTCGTCTGGCTTCGTCTACCGCGCGCTCTGCTGGCCCTTCGCCGGTTGCGCAGGACCCGCTCCGAGCGGACCCAGCGCGCGCAGGACCGACGGCAGCAGGTAGAGCGCAATTGCGGTGCTGGCGAGCAGGATGCCGATGCTCAGGCCCATCAGCCCGGCGACTTTCGCGCCCACTGCCGCAAACACGAGCTTGAGTAGTGTGCTGATGCCCAGCGGCACGGTCGCGCGGCCCGGCCGCCGCGAGATGCGCGCGAGCGCGACGAAGTGCTCGGTGATGACGAGCGGAATCACCGTGAGCGTCAGGATGGTCAGCGCGGTTGCGCCCTCCTCCGCGTAGTTCGGGCCGAAAAGGCCGAGCAGCCAGCGTCCCGCAACCGCGATCACCAGGATAGCCGCGACGCCGTAGGCGAGCGACGCGCCGAGGGTGAGCCTCAGCCGCTGCGGCAGGGTCGCGGGGGCCTCACTCACCGCGGCGAAAAGCACCGTCGTCAGCGCGACAGGCACGACGGTCACAAAGCCGTTGAGCATCCATGCCGTGTAGAAGTACGCGTTCATCTCAGCGGACAGCAGCGCGGTTACGATCAACGGCAGAAAGAGACCCGGCCCGAGCAGGATCAGGTTAAGCCCGTGATGCGCGAGCGCCTCGCGCTGCATGCCCGACAGCGAGCGCAGCTCGGGTCGGTAGCGGCGGTTGAGCTTCCCCTGTCGCGCCTCCAGCGCTACGATCGCCGCCAGCGACACGCCCACGCCAATGACCCAGGTGACGAAGATGGCGTAGCTGTCGCTGCGCGCGAGCCACATCCCAACCGCAACCAGCGCGGCCAGCTTGACGACCGAGAAGATCGTGTTGCGCCAGAGCTGAAGCGAGCTGCGCATCACGCCGACCGCAGCCTGGTCGAGCACGAGGCTCATGCCCGTAAGCGCAGCGCCGAGCGTAAAGATCAACAGGTGATCGAGGTGGGCCGCAAGCGCGGCGATTTCGCGCGAGACGAGCGGCGACGCGAGCGCGAAAACGACCGCGAGCGCGGCGCTTGCCCCGCCCGCGACGAGCACCGCAGTGGTAATCAACTGTGGCGCACGCGCGCGGTTGCGCGGCAGGTGCCCGATTAGCAGGGCGCCCAGGCCGAGCATGCCGAACGTGGCAATCAGGGTCATGGCGGAGACAATCGCGGACGCAGCGCCAACCGACGAGGCGTCAAACCACCGCGCAGCCAACCACCAATAGGCGAACCCGAAGACCGAGGTGACACCCTGCGTTCCCACCAGAGCAACGGCGTTGCGAAAGATCCTCATGTTCATGTCTGCAACGTTAAGAACGGTCGCCGCAAGCGCCCTGTTCCGAACGCGGCTGCCCAATGTCGCAAAATAAGTCAAAAGAACCAGACAAGTCCGCCTTGCGCCGGATGACATTATTGTCGGGGGATGGTGTACTGATTGGTGGCGGGACGCCCCTCAGCTCGGCCGCCCTCTGCATCTCTCGGGTGGTTATCGGATGGTTAGCTGTAGTGGCTATAAGGATGTATCGACCGGCGCGTATATCTCAGTTGGAGGATTGTAATGAAGATCAATGGTGGTAGACCGCGCGCGTCTTTCGCGCGCTTCGTCGCGCGAGCGCTGCTTCTGGCCGCGTTGCTTCTCTCGGTTGTGCCCGTAGCGGGGGCCGCCCCTACGGGTCAGACCAGCGTCGAGCAGGCAAATCCGCCCTACGAGCTGCGAATGGCGCAGACGGGCGCGCCCGTCGTCGACGGCCAGACTGTGCTTTCTGGCAAGGCAACGCTTGCCGTTTCGCCGGACCGCAATATCGTCGGAACGCGCGTTTACGTCGACCCGGCGCCTGAATTGTTGGAGACCGGCTTCGCGGGCGCGCAAGCTGCGGTTGCGGACGGGGCTGCCCCGTTCGGCAACGTGACGCTTGATACGACCGCGTTGGCGGATGGCGTCCATACCGTTGTGGTCGTTGTCGACCTCGCGGACGGGCGCACCATGATGAACGTCTCGCGCGTGCAGGTGCATAACGGCGGGCCCGCCCTCTTCTTCGAGGCCACTCCGCTTGAGGCAACCCTCGCCAGCGGTGGCCGCGCGGAGCGCGCGCTCCAGTTGCTGACGAACCAGGGCGGTGTGGTGCGCTACAACGTGACATCAGATGCGCCGTGGCTTCGGCTCAAGTCTGATACACCGCTCGGCGACCCAAGCGCGGGCGTCGCGCCCGGCGCGCAGATCGTCGAGTTCAATGCGCAGGACCTTCAGCCCGGCGCGTACACCGCAACGCTGACCGCGACCGCGGAAGGGCTCGCGCCAGCCAACGTCACGGCGACACTCGTCGTCCTGTCGCCTGACGTAGATTGCTCGCCGCTGGACTGCACCGAGGTCAAGGTGGCCGCGCCGTACGAGCTGACCTTCAGCCAGGACCACGGCGGCCTCGACGCGGGCAATGGCGTCGGCACGGGCTTCACCTGGGTCGACAAGCCGACCGGCGGCGGCGCCGGCTATCTGCCCGCCAATCTCGAAGTCGACACGGCTGCGGGCGTTCTGAAGATCACCACGACCGCCGGCGGCGCGTCGGGCTCCAACAACAACCAGGACAACGCCCTCGGCGTCGGCATCGACGCGGCGGACCAGATCTCGATCCTGGACACAACCGTCGTCAACCTGCCCACCCTTGCGCCCAACTTCCAGCAGGCCGGCCTCTGGTACGGCATCGACGACGACAACTACCTGAAGGTGGTCGTGGTCTACGACCCGACTGGCACGCGCGCTCAGTTTGTCGAGGAACGCGACGGCTCCACTAAGCAGCAGGTCGTCAGCGCAGCCTTCCCCGCGGGCACGACGCAAGTGCATCTGCGGATGCGGGGCCATCCGGTCGAGCACACGATGACCGGCTATTACAGCCTCGACGGTGTCAATTACACGGAACTCAGCACCTTCGACGTGCCGCCCGCACTGTTCAACGCGGACGCAGCGGGCATCGACCCCGCGCTGGGCACGCGCGTGTTTGGCGGGGTGTTCGCCTCACATCGCTTCGCGGGCGGACCGACCGTCTTCCAGTTCGACCGGTTCGCGCTCACTGCGCAGCCTATCGGTCCCTCGGCCGGCTCCTTCGCCTGGGATCGCACCTCGATCCCGTTCAGCTACCCGTCGTCGCTGGTTGTGGCGAAGGATGGTCGTCTGTACGCGACGGAGACATGGGGCAACATCCGCGCGATCCGGTTCAACCCGGACTTGACCGTCGCGAGCAACGACCTGATTCACACGCTGACCGGGCGTCTCGTGCTAGGCATCACCGAAGACCCGGCCTCGACCCCACAGCAGGTCATCCTCTGGGTGGCCCACTCGGATGGGACGATGAGCGGTGGGATGTTCGCGGGTGCGCCGAACTCCGGCATGGTCTCGCGCTTCGTCGGCCCCGCATTCCAGCGTGAGGACATCATCACGGGCCTGCCGCGCGCGTTGGCCAACCACTCGACCAACTCCCTTCACTTCGGCCCCGATGGCAGGCTCTACATTGCCCAGGGCGGCAACACGGGCGCGGGCGCGCCGAACGACGCAAACAACGAATTCGGTGACCGGGTGGAACAACCGCTGTCGGCTGCACTGCTTGTGGCCGACGTCAAAGCGCCCGGTTTCGACGGAACCTGCGAGACGCCGTTGGGATCATTCGGTCCTTCGCCGTGCAGTGTCACGACCTACGCGACCGGCTTCCGCAACATGTACGACTTCACGTTCCATCCGAACGGCAAGCTGTACGGCCCGGACAACGGCCTGGGCGTTAATGGCACCTATCCGCCACAGCCAACCCCCCAGTGCACCGGCGCCGGCGATCTCGCGCAACACGACCCGGGCATCCAGCCCGACCTGCTGAACCTGATTCTGCCCGGCAAGTACTACGGTCATCCGAACCCGTACCGGAACGAGTGCGTGTTCAAGGACGGTAGTTGGCAGGGCGTCCAGCCGCTTCCGAACTTCGTCGCGCCGATCCTGAACCTCGGCATGAACAAGTCCTCGAACGGCATCGTGGCGTACAAGTCCAACGCGTTCGGCGGGCAGCTCCAGGGCGACCTGCTCATCACGAACTACTCGGTGGGTGACGACATCGTGCGCGTCAAGCTCTCGCCCGACGGTCAGAGCGTCGTTCTCTCGGAGCGCCTGGTGACGGGCCTCTTCGATCCGCTGCCCCTTACCGAAGGACCCGATGGTCGCCTGTACGTGGGCGAGCACGGCTCACAGAGTGGCGGCGGCAAGATCACGGTCCTGACGCCCAAGGCCATTGGCAGTTGGACGAATAAGAAGCCGCTGCCCGCCGGCCTGCTCGATGCCGGGAGCGCGGTGATCGGCGGCAAGCTGTACTTGGTCGCGGGTAAAGACGGCGTGGGGCCGAAGAAGCTGCTGCGCATCTATGACGCCGCGACGGATAACTGGACGACCGGCGCCTCGCTGCCTGACGCCTATCCGGCGGTCGAAAACCCTGCGGCGGTTGCCTTCAACGGCAAGCTCTACCTGTTCGGCGGCTCGACCATGCCGTTCAGCGGCGCGGTCAACAACGCCGCGGTGTACGATCCCGGCAGCAACGCCTGGAGCGACCTGCCGCCAATGCCGACCGCGCGCGGCGGCGCCACCGCGCAGGTCTTCAACAACGAGATCTGGGTGATGGGCGGTATGGGCGGGGACGGCGCGTCGGTCGCGACAGTTGAGATCTTCAACCCCGCAAACAACACCTGGCGCGGCGGCCCGGCGCTGACCACACCGCGTGACAACCCCGGCTCGGCAGTGCTGGGCGGGAAGATCTACGTCTTCGGCGGCCGCACGCGGTTTGCCGGCGGAGGTGAAGGTCCGGGCACGCCGAAGTCGGTCGAGGTCTTTGACCCGGCCGCGAACGCGTGGACGAAGATGATGGCTGAGATGCCTACAGGCCGGCGCACGGCGGTCGTCGCAGTGCTCAACGGCAAGGCGTTCGTCTTTGGCGGCGAGGACGATGGCCAGGTGTTCGCCGCGGCCGAGGAGTTCGACCCGGCGAACGCAAGCGAGCCGTGGCGCAAGCTAAGCCCGATGCCGACCCCACGCCACGGCGCAGCGGGGGGCGCGATCGGGTCGACCATCTACGTGGTCGGTGGCAGCACGGCGCCCGGCATCGCCGCAACCGCGGTGAACGAGGCCTTCTCGCCGGGCGATGAGACTCAGCCGCCGCCCGACCTGCCGAACAAGCTGTTCCTCCCGCTCATCATGCGGCAGAACTAGGCCATGTGGAGGGCAGGTCTCGCAGAGGGACCTGCTCTCACCGGCGCGCGCAACCCGGTCTCTCCGTTGCTGAGTAACGGTGAGACCGGGTTTCTTTTTGTATCGCCTGCTCACACGTGGTACCATCGACGCGTTTGGACTCGTCTCTATCATGGAGGATTCATGCTCCTGGCAGGCGACATCGGCGGCACGAAGACCGTTCTGGGCGTGTTCTCAACCGAACTGGGGCCGCGGCAGCCCGTGGTCGAGAAGTCGTATCCGAGCGCGGATTACGGCAGCCTCGAGGAGATCGCGCTCTCCTTTCTGGCTGAGACGGGGTTGCCGGTCGAGAGCGCAGTATTCGGCGTGGCAGGCCCGGTCATCCAGGGCCGCGCGGAGATCACCAACCTGCCGTGGGTGATGGAAGAGGGACACCTCGCCGAAACGCTCCGAGTTCGTAACGCGCGGCTCATTAATGATCTCGATGCGATCGCCAACTCCGTGCCGCACCTCGGCGTCGAAGATGTGCGCTGCCTGATCCCCGGCGAGGCGGTCGAGGGCGGCGCGATTGCGGTGATCGCGCCCGGCACGGGTCTGGGCGAGGCATTTCTCACCTGGGACGGCAACCGCTACCGGCCCCATGCCTCTGAGGGCGGACACGCCAGCTTCGCGCCGTCAGACGACCTGCAGATTGGGCTCCTGACATACCTCATGGGCAAGCTGGGGCACGTGAGCTTCGAGCGCGTCTGCTCCGGCCTCGGCATCCCGAACATTTACGAGTACCTCAAAGCGACCGGCGAGGCTGTTGAGCCGGACTGGCTGGCCGAGGAACTCGCGCTTGCGTCGGACCCAACGCGCGTCATCGTCAACGCGGGCATCGACCCCGCACGGCGTTGCGAGTTGTGCGAGTTGACGCTCGACGTATTCGTCTCCATTCTCGGTTCTGAGGCGGGCAACCTCGCGCTCAAGGTGCTTGCGACCGGAGGCGTGTACGTGGGCGGGGGCATCCCCCCGCGCATCCTGCCGCGCCTCATTCACGGCGAACGCTTCGCAACCGCGTTCCGCGAGAAAGGCCGCTTCACCGACGTGCTCTCGCAGGTGCCGGTTAACCTGATCATGCACCCGCGCGCGGCGCTCGTCGGCGCGGCGGTGCGCGGGTTCGCCGAGGTCCTGGCTAAGTACGAATGAGTGAGGGGTTCTTGTGCCGGGTGGGGTGTGGCGCGTGTTGCATCGCGCTGTCGATCTCCTCGCCCATCCCCGGCATGCCGGAGGGGAAGCCTGCCGGAGTTCGCTGCGTCCAGTTGACCGACGATAACCGCTGCAAACTGTTCGGCCACCCCGACCGGCCGCAGGTGTGCGTCAATCTGCGGCCGATGCCTGAGATGTGCGGCGAGACGGCGGAAGAGGCGATGGCCTACCTGACGATGCTGGAAGAGGCGACCAAGCCGAAGTGAGGCTGCGGGGTGACCGCTCTTCCGCAGCCTGCTGCGTGTCTACCCCGCATCCTTCTTCTTGACGCACTCCGACGCGGTGATCCACGCAAGCGCCTCTTCGACCGAGTCCGTGACCCGCACCAGTTGCAGGTCTGCCTCGCCAATCGTCGCGTTCGTAATAAGCGTCTTCTGCAGGAAGTCGGTCAGCGGCCCCCAGTACTCCGCGCCCATGAGGATCACGGGAAAGTCGTGAATCTTGTCCGTCTGCATCAGCGTGATCGTCTCGAACACCTCGTCCAGCGTGCCAAAGCCGCCGGGCATGACCACGAACGCGCACGAGTACTTGACGAGCATCACTTTGCGGACGAAGAAGTGGTCAAACTCCATGAAGCGGTCCATGTACGGATTGGCCGCTTGCTCGTGGGGCAAGACGATGTTCGCGCCGATGCTCAACCCGCCGGCCTCTTTTGCGCCACGGTTCGCCGCCTCCATGATGCCTGGCCCGCCCCCGGTCATCGTCGTGTAGCCTGCCTTCGCAAGCGCGCGGCCCAACTCGCGTGCGAGCTGGTAATACGGGTGATCCTCACCAAACCGCGCAGACCCGAAAACGGTCACGCACGGCATGGTCACATCGAAGAACTCGAACCCCTGCAGGAACTCAAGGAAGATGCGCACCGCGCTTTCGAGGTCCTTGCCCCGGTCGCGCTTCCCCGACAGAAACGCCTTCTCCACGTCCTGCGCGCTCTGCAGGATCGGCGCCTTGCCCGTCTCGCTCTGCGGTCGCACCTTCTCTGTCATGTCCCCTCGCTCCTCACACTCCCCGCTCGTTCCCTGTCTCCCACGCGCTCAGCCATTTCTCCGCCGCGGCCGTCTCCAACGTCAAAACGCGCGTCTGCGCGGCCGCGCCCCATTCGAGCTTGATCGCCAGGTCGCACAGCCCTTCGTTCGGGCTGATGCTCATATCTACCACGCGATCGATGGGGATGTATGTGAAAATCCACCCGTATTCGCCCTGCCCCGCGCCCGGGGGCCGGCTCCACGGCTGCGCGCGCTTTTCCTCGATCAGCGCCAGCTTGCGGTCCGTAAGCGCAAGGAGCGTGTTAGGCGTGACCTGACGGCGCAGCAGATGGCTGCCCTTGCGCCAGATGGCAGGCTGGAACACGGCGGCCAGCGCACGCTCGCCCGGCCCAAGCGAGTAGTAACGCAAGCCGTTCGCAAACTTGAA
>JALOOB010000276.1 GCA_025454635.1 Anaerolineae bacterium | reverse complement strand
CAAGCCGAAGCAGGTCGTGGTGCAGGTCAAGAGCGGGCACGTGAAGTCGGGCGACGTGCGCGAGTTGGTGGGGGTGCTGGAGCGGGAGAAGGCGGCGATCGGGGTGTTCATCACGCTGGAGGCGCCGACGTCGGAGATGGTGACGGAGGCGGTGAAGGCGGGGAAGTATGTTTCGCCGGGGTGGGGCCGGGAGTACCGGCGCGTGCAGATTTTGACGATCGAGCAGTTGTTGAGGGGCGCGAAGGTGGACATGCCGCCGGGCCGACCACGAATCCGGCCGACCGTCGTCGCCTGGGGTTGCTGCCGACCACGAATCCGGCGACTGCGGTCGCCGGACACGAATACACGAATATTCACGCCGAGATTCGCGTGTTCGTGGGTTATTCGTGGTCCGCAGGGCTGACCGCAGCGCGCCACAAATGCTGGCGACCTCACGAGTATCAGAACGTTTGATCGAATCCGCCCTTTTCGCTTGACACGAACGCGCGTTCTGTGATACGCTCGGCGCAGCAAATTGAGTTATGGCGCAACCCCGTCCGACGGGCAAGTCGGGCGGGGTTTTTGTTTGCCCGAGCAGGAGAGGCCCTACGGAGCGGAGCCTCTTCCCAGGGTAGCCGAAGGGGGGGTGGATGAATCGCTGGGAGCGGTGGCGCGCGGCGGTGCGCATGGCGGTGGGGCTGGGCGGGGTGGAGGCGGCGCTGCCGGGAACGGTGGGTGACGGGTTGGTGGCGGCGCGAGCCGGGACGGAGCTGGACCGGCCGTGGAGCGACCAGTTGGACGGGCTGACCACAGCGGCGAACCTGTGGCGCGTCAACCCGCTGGCGCGGCGATTGGTCAACCTGGTGACGTCGTTCGTCGTGGGCGACGGCATCACCGTCACCTCGGACGAGCCGGAGCTGGCGCGATTTCTGGACGCGTTCTGGCATCACCCGCAGAACCAGATGAGCCTGCGGCAGTACCAGTGGTGCGACGAACTGAGCCGGTCGGGCGAGCTGTTCGTGACGCTGCACTTCAACGAGGTTGACGGGATGAGCTACGCGCGGGCGCTGCCCGCGTCGCGCATCGACCGGGTCGTGTGCGCCGGCGGGGATTACGAGGCGGAGCTGGCGTTTCACGAGATGGCGTCGCCGTGGGATGCGGACTTTCCGGCGGGGCGATGGTGGCAGAGCGCGATTGAAGATGGAAGATTGAAAATTGAAGATGGGGAATCTTCGATCTTGAATCTTCAATCTTCAATCGTCGCGCCCGTCGCGTTGCACTTTGCCGTCAATCGGCCGGTGGGGTGCGTGCGGGGGGAGAGCGACCTGGCGCCGGTGCGGCTGTGGCTGGAGCGGTACAGCCGGTGGCTGGAGGATCGGGTGCAGCTGAACGCGGCCATGCGCGCGTTTCTGTGGATCGTGAAGGTGCCGGGGCGGGCGATCAAGCAGAAGGCGGCGGAGCACAGCCGGCCGCCGGAGCCGGGGTCGGTGTTGTTCGTCGACAAGGACAGCGAGGAGTGGGAGGCGGTTGCGCCGGCGCTGCATGCGGCGGATGCGGCGGCAGACGGGCGGGCGCTCCGCTGGATGGTGGTGGCGGGCGGGCCGGGCGTCGGGCTGGTCGACCTGGGCGAAGGGGAGGAGGCGAACCTGGCGACCGCGAAGGCGATGGCCGAGCAGCGCAGCCGGTTCATGCGGGCGCGGCAGACCTATTTCGGGTGGGCGCTGGCGACGGTGGCGCTGACCGCGTACAACCGGGCGGTGCGGCTGGGTTACATCCGGGGCGAGGAGCGTACGCTCTCGGCAGTGCGCCTGGTGCTGCCAGACATCTCGCCGGCGGACAATCGGGAGCTGGGCGCGAGCGCGGCGCAGGCGGCGGAGGCGCTGATGCGGATCGGAGAGGCGGGGCTGAGCGGGGAGCGGTGGAAGCGGCTGGCGCTGCGGACGGTGATGAAGTTTGCCGGCGAGCCGGTGTCGGAGGGGGAGGTCAGCGAGATTCTGAGGGAGTCGGGTGAGCTGCGCTCACCACAGCCGTAGGGGCAACCGGCGATTACCGCCCGGCCATTATGAAGATCAACACAATAACCGTGGAACCTGGGGTGCGCCGCGTCGGCCATGATCGCCCGGCCATAAATGGGCGGGCTACCAAACGGCGCCCCGTAAACGGGGCTAGTCGGAGGCGAACCGGGCGCGTAAGCCGGATTCATCCGGCGCTGCTGTTTAGCCCGGCGATGAATCGCCGGGCGGGAAGTGGTCGACTGCGGGCGGGTGACAAGGGAGGCGCAATGGATGGGGTAAGTTCGGTGGTGGCGTGCGAACTGTCGGCGGCGGAGGATCGGCTGGTGAGCGCGGCGCCGGGGGTGCTGACCTCGGTGGTGATGTGCGAGCAGACCGGCGTCGATCCGGCGGTTGTGGTGATCAGCGGCGCGGCGGGGCAGGGTCCGTACTACCGGCTGCGGGTCGGGCCCGACGGGTTCCTGGCGTTTAGCGATACGGTGGCGCTGCCGTGGGGGCTGATGGTGGTTTGCCAGTCAGGCGAGGTGACGGTGTCGGTGGCGTACCGCTAGGAGGGGGAGATGGAGCGCGTCAGGATGGCGTTGGCTTGCGACGTGACCGGGGCGGGCCGGGCCGGGAGTGAGACGGGGCGCGCGCGTCGGGTGTACCGGGTGGTGCTGATCCGGGCGGGCGAGTGGCGCGGGAAGGGGCTGTACGCGGCGCCGGAGCCGCTGGCGCGGGCCGCCGCGAAGTTCGAGGGCGTGGCGAGCTTTCTCAATCCGCCGGCGCGGCAGCCTGGACAGCACGGACATCCGGGGCTGGAGCGGCTGCTGGGCGTGATCGAGAACGCGCAGTGGGACGAGGCAGCCCAGGGGGTGGTGGCCGACTACCGGCTGGCGGGCGGGGAGACGGCGGCATGGTTCGGCAGGCTGATGGATGACTGGCTGGCGGCGCGGGACGAGGGTCACCGGGTGCCGGAAGTGGGGCTGAGCGCGGTCCTGACGGTGATCGCAGGACCGGCGAGGGAGGACGGATTGCGCGAGGTGATGGAGGTGTTGGGAGTGGAACGGGTGGATGCGGTGCATAAGCCTGCGGCGGGCGGGGAGTTCGTCAAGGTGCTGGCGGCGGAGGGGTGCGACGAAGGCGGCGATGCGGCCGCGCAGATGGCGGTCGCGCTGCGGGAGAGCCTGCTCGAAATGCGGCTGGCGGGGAGCGGGCTGCCGGGCGGGTGGCAGAAGGTGGTGCGCGAGGGGCTGCCCGCAGCGTGGCGGGTGGCGGACCTGGACGCAGGCATCGCGCGGGTGAAGGCCGCATGGGCGGAGGACCACAGCCGGCGCACGGTGCAGGGGGTCCACGCCGTGGACTTGAAGTCGCTCGATCGCGGGCGCGCGGGCGTCACGGGCATGGTCGACAGCATGGACCAGGTCGGGGAGGCGCTGCACGCGCTGATCGAGGGGCGCAGCCCGTGCGGGGGCGTGCGGCCGCTGTCGGGCATTCGCGAGGCGTACCTGCTGCTCTCGGGTGACTACGAGATGACGGGGCTGTTCCGGCCTGAGCGGGTGAGCCTGGCGAACGTCAACTCGACGACGATGGCCGGCATGGTCGCGAATGCGCTCAACAAGGTGGTGGCAAGCGAGTTCCAGAGCTACCCGCGCTGGTGGGAGCCGATCGTGCGGCGGGAGTCGTTCAACAGCCTGCAGACGATCAAGTGGGTGAAGCTGGGCGGGGTGGGCGAGCTGCCGAGCGTGTCGGAGGGCGCGGCGTACACCGAGCTGACATGGGCGGACGGGACGGAGAGCGCGGAGTGGCAGAAGCGCGGCGGTTACCTCGGGCTGACGCTCGAAGCGATGGATAAGGACGACGTGGGGCGGCTGCGGAAGGCGCCGGCCGCGCTGGCGCAGGCCGCGTGGCTGACGCTGGGCAAGGCGGTGGCGAACATCTTCAGCGACGGCGGCGGGGTCGGGCCGACGATGAGCGACGGCAAGGCGTTGTTCCATGCGGATCACGGCAACCTGGCGACCGCCGCGCTGAGCAGCGCGTCGTGGGCCGAGGCGAAGCTGGCGATGCGCAAGCAGGCGGAGCTCAACTCGGGCGAGCGGCTGGGCGCGCTGACCAGCCCGCGCTATCTGCTCGCGCCGCCGGACCTGGAGGCGACCGCGTTGCTGGCGCTGGCGGGCGAGGGGCTGCCGGTGCTGGCGAACGGCGACGTGAGCGCGGAGGGCGCGAACTTCGAGGCGCGGCTCGGCGCGGCGAGGCAGCGGGTGATTACGGTCGACCTGTGGACGGACGCGAACAATTGGGCTGCGGTGGCCGATCCCCGGCTGTGTCCGGCCATCGGGCTCGGCTTCCGCTACGGGGAGACGCCGGAGATCTTCTCCGTGGCGAGCCCGACGAGCGGGCTGATGTTCACGAACGACGTGATGCCGGTGAAGGTGCGCTGGTTCTTTGCGGCGGGCGCGGTGGACTGGCGCGGGGTGTACAAGGCGAACGTGGTGTAGGCAATTCAACGCAGATACCGGCCTGCGGCCGACGCAGATGGGGTGGATTATCAAGATTTCCTTGAGATGATCCTGAAGGGATCTTGTTCATCCACCAAGATCTGCGTCATCTGCGTTGAATTCCAACTCAGTGGAGGGCGACGGTGGACAAGGTGAAGGTGGCGGCGATTTTGTCGGTGGTGCTGAGCGCGGTGGTGGCGCTGCTGCGGGCGTTCGGGTACGACGTGAAGGTGTAGGCGGGGAGATTAAAGATTGAAGATTGCAAATTGCAGATGGGCGGCGCGTTCTTCGCGGCGAATCTTCAATCCTGCATCTTCAATCTTCAATCCCAAAGGGGGCGTATGACCCTGGCAGAGTTGCGGGCGTTGATCCGGCTGACGGTGGGGAGCGCGGAGCGCTGGCCCGACGCGACGCTCGATGCGTGGATACGGGCGGCGATCCGGCTGTACGGGGCGCACTTCGGGGAGCGGGAGATGCCGGCAGGCGGCGAGGATGCGGTGGACGTGCCGGCGCCGCACCTGGAGGCGCTGACCGCCTACGTGGATTTCGCTGCGGCGCGCGAGATGCAGATGGAGGCCGCGGTCGAGACAGACGGCGCATCGATAACGCTGGGGCAACTGGGCGACCAGGCGCGGCGAGCGTGGGTTCGCTACAAGGATGTGATGGATCAACTGGTGGCGGTGACGACGGGGATTGAAGATTGAAGACGCTGCCAATTTTCAATCTTCAATTTGCCATCTTCAATTGCGGGAGGGGCGATGGGCTGGAGCAGGGAGCGGGAGGGGGCGGAGGGGTGGCTGCGGCAGGTGATCCATGCCGGGCTGGCGGTGCTGGGCGGGCAAGGCGAGAACAGCCAGGTGCGGTGGGTGGGCGCGGACGGTCAGACGGCGGCTTATGCGCAGGGGTCGGACGGCGGGTGCCACTGGCTGCAGATCGGCACTGCGATTCCTGATGCGGCGGGCGAGGCGGGGCTGATCGACCTGGAGGCGGACGGGGATTTTGCGGCGGGCGCGCGGCTGCGCATCGAGGTGGCGCGGGGCGCGGGGAAGGCGGCAACTTTCCTGCGGTTCATGGTGGGCAACGAGACGGTGTTTCAGGTGGACGGCGAGGGACGGGTGTGGGCGAAGGGCGGGTTTGAGGCGAGCAGAGGGTGACGCGGGGCGGGCGAATTGCCTGATCGATTCGCCCGCCCCACGCGTGGGTGCGGGAGATATTGCGCATCGGCGCGCGCTTTTGCGCGGCTCCGGGTGGGAATTTTGCCCGGTCGAGCCGGGTAAAAGCGCGCGCCACAGTAATTCTATTAGCGCTCCTGCGTAAATCTGCCCGGCTGGAATAGAGGGGTCTACTCACGAAGACTAAGTATTCATGCGTAATGAGAGGGTTATTTGCAACACAACATGTTTCCTTTAGGCGCGTTATCGGAGAAACTTGCAACAGACTCTGATTGTAACTTGTATACTTGTCAACTTGAACGGAACATGATAGAGTGACGGTGTTGTTTTGCGTGGCCACTTCCAGGCGGTGGCAACCCCCACCCGGCGCGCTCGCCGGGGCGCGCATCTACAGGGAGGACAGGATGTCTAGACGACGTTATTTGGCAGTCGCGCTGATGGCGCTGGCTCTAATTCTGGTGACGATGGGCGCGGTGAGCGCCGACCTCAAACCCACGGCGATTCTGAACTCGTTTGATGATGGCAGCGGGAAGTACGAGAACGGCAACATCACGATGTGGCTGAACAACTCCCCGCAACCGTTCTACACCGGCATTGACTTCGACAACGACACGCATCTCGACGCATGTGGTCCGGGCACGTCGACGAAGTGGGCCGGGGATACCTTCGTCAGCCTGTACCACGAGGACAACAACCCTCAAGGCGCGCCGGGTTTCCAGTCGACTGTGCCGGGGAGCTGGAAGATCGTGAAGTGCAGCGCGTTCGATGCTGCGGGTTACAAGTACGCGCAGCCGGCTGATACGCTGGCGACGTGCGATGAGGCGGGCTCACCCGCAATCGGCAAGTCGTGCGTGCTCAGAGGCAGCAAGGATACTCTCGTTGTCTACAACAGCGGCAACCGCTACTCCGAAATCGAAACGAGCTTCCACCTGACGGTCGACACGAACTGCGACGGCACGGTCGACGAGCCGTTTGCGAGCAACCTGAATGATCTGTGCCTCTACTGGGAGGCTGTCAAGCCACCGAAGACACCCGCCAATCAGGCGTGGGGCGGCAACATCCAGGTGCGCTACCGCGCGGATAACGACACCAGCGGCGGCGACAAGACGATCAACTTCAACGAACTGCTTGGCCCGAATGCGGTGAGCATGGCGTCGCTCGGCGCGGTGGCTGAGGCGAACAGCGCCTCGCTGGCGATGTGGGCGGGCGCGATGGGCTTGGCCGCAGCGGCCCTTTGGCTGTGGCGCAAACGCTCGGCTGGCTAACGGCTTATAGGGCGAGCGCTCTCGCGCATCGAGACCCGACGGGTCCCCACTTCGTGGCGGCCTGCCGGGTCTTTTGTTATGCCAGGAACTCCTCGACCGCGGCGATAAACTCCCCCGGCCGCTCGCGCTGCGCCCAGTGCCCGGCGCCCTCGAAAACCACCAGGCGGCAGTCCGGGATCAGCCAGCAGGCCTCCTTCGCCAGGTTGAGCGGCACGAGCGTGTCCGCAGAGCCGTGGACGATCAGGGTGGGCGCAGTGACTTGATCGAGGCGGGGCATGTAGTTGGTTCGGAGCCGGTCGCGCAGCACTTCATGCTTCTGGAAGGCGTTGAACGCCTTGCCGGTGCGCGGCTTGCGCGCCTCCCCGACGATCTCGTCGACCAGGTCCTCGGTGAGCGCAGACGGCGTTTTGATGAGCTGTCCGAGGGTGGCGCGCGCCATCGCCCGGTTCCGGGTCGTCAGGTACGTCAGGTCGGTCAGAAACGGAATGCGGACGAGCAGGTAGCTGGCGAAGTGGGGCGGGTAAGTGGTCTGCAGGCCGTAGGTGTCGACGAGGATCATCCGGCGGATGCGCTCGGGCTGGCTGAGGGCGAGGGTGAGGCTGATTCCGCCGCCCATCGAAATGCCTGCGACGTCGAAGCAGTCGATGCCAAGGCTGTCCGCGAAGCGGAGGACGACATCGGCGAAGTAGTCGAGCGTGTAGGGCGCGGCCGCGGGCCGGTCGCTGTCGCCGTAGCCCGGCATGTCGGGCGCATAGACGCGGCGGCGCTGGCTGAGCGGACCGATGAGCCCGCCCCAGGAAAGCATGGCGGAGTCAGTGCCCCCGCCGTGAAGCAGCATGAGCGGCGGACGCGCCGGATCGTCGCCCGCGGCCAGGTAGCGGATGCGGACGCCGGCGAGGGTGAGGGTGCGGGAAATGGGTTGCATGGTCTTCCGGATTGCCTCTTGGTGGTGCGCGCTGGGCTTGCTGCGCCACCGCGTGGCGCAGCAAGCCCAGCGTCTTGCCCAAGCGCGTCTTTCCTCAGCGGCGCCCTCTCACAAACTCCACCAGCGTGGCGAGGATCTCCTTGCGATACGCGATGGCCTCGGTCACGTGGCGCTCGTGCAACTGATACACGGCTTCGGGCACGCGGAACTCGCCGGTGTCGAGCAACACGGGGACGATTACCACGCGGTCGCCGTCGATGCTGATGTCGGTGCGCGCGACCGCCACCTGCTCGCCGGCTACGCGTACGGCGCCCGACGCGTTAAGCACCTGCACCTTCGTTTCGACGGTGAGCGAGGAGCCGTCGTTGATCTGGTCCGCGATGGACTGAAGCACCCGCTTGATGGAAATCTCGGGGCTGGGCGCGGGTTCGACCGGGTTGTTGTCAGGCATGTGATCCTCCTTGAGGAAGCAAGTTGAGCGCCTGGGCCTGCTCGATGACCTGTCGCGCGAAGCGGTAGGCTGCGGGCAGGGCGAGCAGCGGGTTGGCGGCGAACAGCGCGGCGAGCCGGACCGCGCCAGACAGAACGGTGGCCGCAAGCCGCAGCCACAAATCGCGCGTGCGGAGCGCGAGGGTCACGGCCGCGGTGTGGCGCGCGGCCTGGTCGACCGGCAGGCCGGGGGCCCACGCGGCGCTGAAGTGGCCGGTCCATCCGACCTCGGTGACTGCGACCGCCGCGCCGTCGATGCGCGTGACGACGCGGGTGTAGTTGCGGACCGCCTCGCGGACTTTCGCAAAGAACGCGGCGACTTGCTCCGCCGCCGCGCGGAAGTCGGGGCGGCGGGTGAGTTCGTCCGCATTGATCGGGGCGAGACGGGCCCACTCGGCCAGGTTGCGCTCCGGTCCGGCAAACTCGGCGGCGACGCCGGCGACCGTGCCGCTGCCCGCCGCGAAGATGGCCGCGCGCGTCTCGGCCTGGGGCAGCGCGGTTGCCGCAACAGCCAAGCGTCCCTCGGCGGAGGCAAGTTCGGCCGTTTCGAAGCCGGCGAGGTCCTGCTGCCAGAGCATCGTCTCCGCCGGAGTCGCGGCAGCGTCTTCCGCCAGCGCGAACTCGCGCGGGGTGAAGGCTTCGAGCGCGGCGGAGCCGAGCGGGGTCCAGACACCCAGCTCGTCGATGGCGCCCGGCGGGCCGGCGAAGGTGAGTGTGGCGGCCATACTACTTAATCGTCGGCGCGATGCCGCGCACGAGTTCAAGCACGGTGCGGAGCATGGCGGCCATGCTACTTAATCGTCGGCACGATGCCGCGCACGAGTTCAAGCACGGTGCGGAGCATGGCTTCGCGATGCGCCTGCGCCTGGGCGACGGTGTCCGCGTGGATGCGCCACAGCGCCTCGTCGAGTTGTCCCTCGTTGAGCGGGACGACGACGTCCGTGTCGCCGTCGAGGTCGACGCGGGTCAGCGCGCGCGGCTCGGCTGTCGTAAAGAATTGGTCGTCGAGGCGGTCGAGCCGGTCGGAGACGAAAGTCCGGACCTGTAGCGTGGTGACGTCCTCCGCAAAGTCCTCGACCTTTTCGCCGATGGTCTTGAGCGCGTTGCGCAGCTTGTCAAGCGCCTCTTCGACCGGCCCCGGGCCGCGTTCAACCTCCTCAGGCGGCGGCTCGCCGCGCAGCCAGTCTGAGAAGCTGCGCGCGGTGATGGACTCAAGGCCGCCCTCGCGCGCGAGCGCGGCCTCGACCGGGGGCGTGACATTGATGGTGACGAAGCCGTCCGGCGCGACCTGGATTGAGACAGGGCCGGGCGGCTGGGGAGCCGACTCGTCCATCGGGAGGTCGCGCGGAGTGGGGGCGGGCTGCGGCGCGTCTTCGCTCGGCGGGTCAGACTTGCGGGTGCGCGTGGATTTTGGCATGGTCCCTCCTGGGCTGCGCGGACCGGCTGCGCCGTGCGGCTACGCGCGCTGGGCATCTTAGCACAGGGGAGAGGGCGGGGCAAGGGCGCGGAACGCGCGCTGACCTCAGCCGGGTAGCGTCGCGCCTCCTTTGCGGCCCGCAAGGATCTCAGACAGCTTCTCCGCCACCGATTGCGGCGTCGCGGTAACCTTGTCGATGAAAGCGGCGATGCCGAAGCGGTCGAGCCCGTAACGGCTGGCCGGCTCACGCGTGATCGAGAGGATGACGACCGGGCAGGGCGGGTGGACCTGGTTCATCAACCATTCCACGAGGCCAACGCCCGGAAATTCGTAGCGGTCCCAGGCTTCGACCGTGGGCGGGGGATCGCCGTCTTCCAACGAAAGCGGCAGGATCAAGTCGAGGATGATCAGGCCATAGTTGGCCGAGCGGCTAAGCGCGCGGTAAGCCTCCGTGGCGCTGATCGCCTTCTCAATCACAGCCCCGTGTTTTACGACCGGCTCCATCAGCCCGCGCACCGCGTAGTAATCATCTTCCACCCAGAAGATTCTCAGATCGCGAAAGACGGATTCGTCCATCATGCGCCTCCCATCATGCGGCAACGGCCGGCCTCAACTCTCGGGATAGCCGAGGATGCGGGACAGCTCCTGGAACGCGCGGGCGTCTTTACTGTTGCGTTTGTCGCCGAGCATCTGCAGCCGCACCCATTCGGTGAGCGCTTCGAGCTTGACGCGATCCGTGAGGCCGATGCGCGCAGCCTCGCGCAGTTCGAGCAGGCCCGTTACGTTCCTGTTGACATGGTACTTCGCCCATGCCGCCTCCTGATACGCCGCTCTCTTCTCGTCGCCCTCGGGCAGCGTTGCGGCATTCGCCAGCATCGAATTGACGCGTTGCGCGCGTTCGAGGCCTTCGACTTGCGCGCCGCCCGGCGTGAGCGCGCTGTCCATGGCTCGCTCGAGCCGCCGCGCGACGACGAGGCTGGTGTTCACCAGTTCGTTGGCGTCGCTCGCCTGCTGCTTCGCCTGTTCGGCCATTTCCAGGCTAAGCTCTGACTGGCGGCGCGCGTCCTCCGCGTTGGCGGTCGCCTGCATGGTGCGATTGTACAGGTAGGCCGCGCCGCCCACGACAATGCCCGCCAGCGCCAGCGACGACGTGACGAGCCACTTGACGAGTTCGACTGTCCGCTCGGACGCGGCGATGGTTTCGGCTGCGATGGAACGATACGCCTCCAGCGAGCCGGGGTCCGCGCCGGGCGATTGGTCCGCGCTCGCGGCCGTTCTTCCGTCTGCCTGCAATGGCGGCAGGTACACTACCCCGGACACAGCGACGGCCGATCGCGGCGCCGCAGCAAGCCGAATTTGGTCCGCCGGCACGAAGAAGAGCGCGCGCCCGCTGCGCTGAACCCACGCGAGCGCGGCCAGGAGCGCCAGCGCCCCGAGCGCAAGGATCGCGACTGTCCGCCACACACGGTGGACGCCCGACACCCGCCCCAGCCCCGCGCTTGCGTCCGCAGGGGATCGATACTCTCTGTCAACAGTGCTCATGATAGCGTACTCCCGACCCCGTGCGCATTCGGGCTAAAACCTTCCGGTCTTAGCCGGTTGGCGGACAGGCAGCGTCACCGTGAAGACCGTGAGGTGCGCGCCGCTCTGCCTGGGCTCGCTGGTCACCGAGATCCGACCGCCGTGAAGCTCGGCCACGATCCGCTGCACGATGTTGAGCCCGAGGCCCGCGCCCGTTCGGTGGGTGCGGCGGGCGCGTTCGGACCGCCAGAACGGCAGAAACACATTGTCGTAATCCTCGGGATCGATGCCGATGCCGAGGTTGCTGATGCTGACCGAGAAATGCGTGCGCTCCGGCTCCACAAATTCGCCCATTACGGACACATAGCGGCTGAACCGCACCGGTCCGGGCAGGGAATACTTCACGGCGTTGTGGAGCAGATTTTTGAAGGCCAGTTCCAGCCAGTCGACCGCCATGTCGATCTTGGGGAACGGCCCGCCCCGGCAGAACGGCTCCTTGATGTCGAAGCCACGGTCGTTTGCCTCAAGCCGAAACAACCGGCAGGCCTCGCTCAGCACGGGATAGAGCTCGCGCTCGACGAATTGGCATTCCTGGATCGCGCCGGAGGCATTGAGGATGATCGACTGGCTTAAAATCCGCAAGCGTTCCAATTGATCCAGCGACTCGCCCACCTTCCGTCGCGCTTCGGACTGCGCAAACGGCGGGAATGAGCCCTGGATCAGGTGCAGGTGCGACTTCATACTGGCGATCGGGGTGCGGAACTCGTGCGCGAGAAACGCGAGCGTCTGCTCGCGTTCGGCGGCCAATTTGCGCCCGTGCGCGGCTTCGCCCAGCCGGTGCGCGATCTTCTCGACGAGGTCGACGTCCGCCTCGGAGAAGCGCTCGTAGGGTACGGAGCGCGCGAGCGTGAGCACGCCGTAGACCGCGCCGTCGCCAAGCATCGGCGCGATCACCAGCGCCCACCGCTCGGGTGGACCCAGCCGGCGGTGGGCCTCGTGTTTGCTCGGCACGATGCCGTTCCCGGTCATGCGCAAGCTGTCATGGGCCAGTTGCCTGAGCTGTTCGAGCCCTTCCGCCGTGAGCCGCGCGCCTCCGCGCACTTGCGCCAGCCCTACGGCCCGCCCCTCCTGGTCCAGCGCGTCAAGCGCAAGATCGTCCGGCTGCTCTGTGACGATGCGCGCCCGTTCCTGCTCCAACTCGCGCTGGTCGAGCGCGTCGTCGCCGAAGTAGTTGAGCACGATGGTGACCCTGTGCTTTGCGGCGAAGCCGGTCTTGCCCACGCCCAGCAGATACTCGATCTTCGGCAGTTCCGCCTGGCCGTCGCCGCCCTCGGGGACAAGGTTCGTGTGGGTGAGGCGCAGCTTGCGCTCCCGCGTTAGCTCATAGACGTGCGCCGCGGACGCGTGCAGCAGTGCGGGCAGCCGGTCAACCGTCAGGCGGTAGAGGTCGGTGGTCGCGGTCGAGGACGCGAGCGCGGTCAGCAAGTCGCTGATGCCCGTGCTGCGCGCCTTCCAGTGCACCGCTGCGATGGCCGAGGCGAACGCGGTCGCAAAGTTGAGGTCCTCACGCGAGAAGGGCTTAACCCGATGCGCGTGCTGGGGCTGCACCAGCGCGGACGCGCTCAACGCGCCGAGTACGACGTTCTGCTGCGGGTGGACGACGGGCACCGCGAGGAAGGGCAGCGGCGCGTCGCGCGCGGTTACCGCGCTCGAAGCTCAGGCCCGTTCGAGATGTTGTCCAGCCGCTTGTCATCCAGCGTCAATTCGGTAACGAACTCGTGCATATCCGTCAGGAGCAGCGGCTTGCCGGTGCGGATCACCCAGGCGATCAGCCCATCCTGCGAGCCGAACTCGCGCCCCGGGTCGTCGAGCGGGAAGGCGCCCCGCGAATCGAGCTTAAGCTGTATGCGGTCGGCGGCAGCAGTCGAAGGGCAGCAGCGCGCTGAAGCGCTTGAGCAATTCGGCTCGCGCAACGTCTTCTTCCGCGAGCGCGGTGATGCCCGCCAGGTCGAGCATTGCCCGAGTGCTCTTGTTGTGGTCCTGCCGCTGCACAATGAGCGTGCCGATGAACTGCGCCACGAGACTCGCGATCGAGAGCGCGCTCGGCGTGAACCGTTGGCCCGCGGCCGCGGGAATCTTCAAGACGCCGATGACCCGCTTATTGGGCCCTGTGATCGGAACTCCGAGGAATGGCTTGCGCTTCTGCGCGCCGTAGTACTCCGCAGCGCCGCCGTAGCGGTCGAGCCAGCGCAAGGACTTGTCGATGAGGGCTAGTTCGTCGCGGTTCGCCGCGTTGCTGAGATGGAGGGGGCGACCGGACTTGAAAATCCAGCCTGTCAGCCCTTCGCCTTCGCAGTAATAGGCGTGACCGATTTGGGGCTGCAAAACGGGGCGGCTCGTCGCCGCAAGGACGACAAAGGGAGTGGCGCCAAGGTCCTCGTTGGGGAGCAGCTGCCGGCCGTCGAAGAGCATGCCGTCGTACTCCGGCACCAGGTTATACGTGAGGTAGATGCTGCAACCGCGCCCTCCGACCAGCGGCGGCAGCTCCTCGACAACTGTCGTCAGGAGCTTCCCCGGGTCCGCGCTCGCCAGATGCTCGATGTGTTTCAGCGCTTTGCGGGAGCGTTGATCCGGTCCGTCTTTCCGCGGACGCGCGTTTGCATGAGGTGAGTCATCAGCCATGGCGCCTCCTCCGGCAGTGAGGGCAGCGACGACAAGTTGTGACAATAAGCACTGGGCGCGCCAAGTATAGCGCAACGCGACGCGGAAAGCGAAATCACCAAATCCCGGCGCTGCCCCCCACGCTTCCTTCGCGGGTGCAATCTGCCCATCCGTGATAAAATGCCTCGCGTCACTCAAAGGAGCGCGCCTTATGCCTGCCAACGACGCCTACCGCAACCCTGCCCCCTCGCCGCAGCAGCGCGCGACCGACCTTGTCAGCCGCATGTCCCTCGACGAGAAGGTGAGCCAGATGGTCCACGACGCACAGGGTGTGGAGCGGCTGGGCGTGCCGGACTACAACTGGTGGAACGAGTGCCTCCACGGGGTCGCGCGCGCCGGCGTGGCCACCGTCTTCCCGCAGGCCATCGGCCTCGCCGCCACATTCGATCTCGACCTCATGCGCCGCATCGCGACGGCGATCTCCGACGAGGCGCGGGCCAAGCACCACGATTTCGTCCGCCGCGGGCTGCGGGGTCGCCCAACGTCAACATCTTCCGCGATCCGCGCTGGGGCCGCGGGCAAGAGACGTACGGCGAAGACCCGTTCCTGACCTCGCGCATGGGCGTGACGTTCGTCCGGGGCCTGCAGGGCGACGACCGCGACCACCTGAAGCTCGTCGCCACGCCGAAGCACTTCGCCGTCCACTCCGGGCCGGAGCCTGAGCGGCACGCGTTTGATGCGCGCGTGTCGGAGCGCGACCTGCGTGAGACGTACCTGCCCGCGTTCGAGGCGTGCGTGCGGGATGGCCGCGCCGCGTCCGTCATGCCCGCATATAACAGAACCAACGGCGAGGCGTGCGCGGCGAGCCGCACCCTGCTGGAGGAGATCCTGCGCGAGGAGTGGGGCTTCGACGGCTACGTCGTCTCCGACTGCTGGGCCATCGGCGATATCTGGCGGCATCACGGGCTGGCGCGCACGGTCGAGGAGGCCGCCGCGCTGGCGGTGCGCAACGGGACCGACCTGAACTGCGGCGAGGCGTTCCTCTCGCTGCTGGAAGCGGTCGAGCAAGGGCTCATCACCGAGGCGGAGATCGATCGCGCCGTCACGCGGCTCATGGCCGCGCGCTTCCGGCTGGGGATGTTGGACGATGTTTTTGCCTCAGAGGACACAGAGACTTCCGAGGACCCCCAATCCTTCCACGCGGCTCAGGAGGCTCAAGCGCCTCTGAGTCCTCCGTGGCGAACCAAGTCCCCGTATCGGGCCATCCCGTACTCCGTGGTCAACTCGGCGGAGCACGTGGCGCTGGCGCGCGAGGCCGCGGTCAAGTCCATCGTCCTGCTGAAGAACGAGCCCGTGCCGGGGCACGGGTATGCGTTGCCGCTGGACCGGGCCGCCCTGCGCACCGTCGCGCTCCTCGGTCCGGCGATCGACGACGAGGTGGCGCTGCTCGGCAACTATCACGGGACGCCTGCGCGTCCGGTCACGGTGCTCCAGGGCGTGCGGGAGGCGCTGGGCGAGGGGATCGAGCTGCTCCACGGCCGCGGCTGTCAGCTCGCGGAGGGGTGGCCGAACCTCAGCCCGGTGCCGGCGGGCGCGCTGCTGCCTGCGCGAGGCGACGGCGCGGGCCTGACCGCAGCCTATTTCCCCAACGCAGCGTTCGAAGGCGGGCCGGCGCTTGAGCGGGTCGATCCCAGCGTCGATTTTGTCTGGCGCGGCGACCGGCCGCTGCCGTACATGGGGCTGCGGCCCTTCACCGTTCGGTGGACCGGCAAGCTCGCGCCCGAAGTGACCGGCCTGCACCGGTTGGCGCTTCGCGGCGCGGGCCGTTTTGCGTTGTATCTGGACGGGCGGCAAGTGCTGCTCGGGGAGAACCCGCACGAACCGATGGTGCGCGTGGTCGACGTGGACCTCCAAGCCGGCCTGACCTACGGCGTGCGCATCGAGTACCAGTCGGGCGCGCACCAGGCGCACGCGCAATTCCTGTGGGCGACGCCGGGGCAGGCGCAGGTGGAGCGCGAGGCGGCGCTGGCGTGCGCGACGCGCGCGGACGTCGTCATTGCGTGCCTGGGCCTCTCGCCGGAGCTAGAAGGCGAGGAAATGCCTGTGACGGCGGCGGGCTTCCGCGGGGGCGACCGGACGGATATCGCACTGCCCGCGCCGCAGGGGGAGTTTCTCGAAGCGCTCGTCGGTCTCGGCAAGCCTATCGTTCTCGTCCTGCTTGGCGGCAGCGCGATCAGCGTGCCGTGGGCCGCGGAGCGCGTGCGGGCGATTCTCCAGGCATGGTATCCCGGCGAGCAGGGCGGGGCCGCGTTGGCTGACGTCCTCTTCGGCGCAGTAAACCCGGGAGGGCGGCTGCCGGTCACGGTGTACCGCTCGATCGACGACCTGCCGCCGTTCGAGGATTACGCGCTGGAGGCCGGGCCGTTGGGCCGCACTTACCGCTACTTCCGCGGCGAGCCGCTGTATCCGTTCGGGCACGGCCTGAGCTACACGCGCTTTGCGTACAACCGCCTGCGCGTCGAGCCGGAAACGATCCCGGCGGACGGGGAAGCGCTCGTTACGGTCGACATAACAAATGTCGGCGAGGTGGCGGGAGACGAGGTCGCGCAGTTGTACGTGTCTGCCGCCGGAGAGGGGCGTCCGCTACGGGAGCTGAAGGGGTTTACGCGGGTGCGCCTGCTGCCGGGCGAGACGCGCGCGGTGACCTTCCCGCTGCCCGCGTCTGCGCTGCGCCGGTGGGACGGCGGCTGGCGCGTCGATGGCGGCGCGGTGACGGTTGGCGTGGGCGCGTCGTCCGGGGATATCCGCTTAAGCGGAACGCTCATTATCACTGTGTAGCCGTTCGCGCAATTGGACAGGATAACGTTTGACAGGATTTGCAGGATTTTGCAGGATTGACAGGATAGCGTCGGACAGGATTTTGCAGGATTGGACAGGATTGGACAGGATAACGTTTGACAGGACTTACAAGATTTTGCAGGATTGACAAGACTTTGTGGGTGCTGAGATGAGTATCGTGCAAATCCTAAAAAATCCTGTAAATCCTGAGAAATCCTGTAAATCCTGTTTCAGCCGTAAATCCTGAAGAATTCTGCAATCCTGTCTCAATACGCGGCCCGCATTGCCGCAAGGAGTCATCGTGAAGGATAAATCGGTCGTCATCCTCTTCAAATCGGACGGTATCGGGGTGACCGCAGACCAGTCGTTGCGCGAAAACCTGGCGCGCAAGTTCCTGCTGCTGCTCCACGAATCGGACACGCTGCCCGCAGCCATCTGCTTCATGACCGACGGCGTCAAGCTCTGCTGCGAAGGTTCGCCGCTGCTGGAACCGCTGGCCATGCTGGAGGAAAAAGGCGTGCCTCTCGTCATCTGCAAGACGTGCGTCGATGCGTTCGGCATCGCCGACAAGGTGCGGGTCGGCGTGATCGGCGGGATGACGGACATCATCCACGCGCTGTGGACGGCCGACAAGGTGATTGACCTGTGATGCCGCGCGACCTCGGCGGCGGACTCATCCTCCGCCGCTCCACCCGGGCGGACGCCGACCGGCTAGCGGAGTATCACGCGACCGTCTTTTCCGAGCCGCCGGTCGTCGGCCCCGACCCGACCATCGCCGCATGGGTTTTCGACCTGCTCCTCTCCGAGCACCCCACCGTGGGGGAGGACGACTTCCTGCTCGTCGAGGACTCATCCGGCAAGATCGTCTCCTCCTCCGTCTGGATCTCGCAGACGTGGACTTACGACGGCGTGCCGTTCAAGGT
>JALOOB010000275.1 GCA_025454635.1 Anaerolineae bacterium | reverse complement strand
CGGGGATAATGCGGCGTGCTGCTGCGCGAGAGGATCGCGGGCAGGCATAGGATCAGCCACCAGGCGATCACGGTCAGCGCCCCTTGGTGCCGCCGCAGCAAAATGGCCGCGACGCCGAGCGCCAGCCCGAGCGCGAACAACCCCGCGCCGAGCAGGGTGAACGACGGTTCGTCGGGCAGGTTGTGCCGCGCGATGGGGTCGCCGAGCAGGCCGAAGAACGTCTTGAGACTGCCCTCCACGGACCACCGCAGCGGCTCGGGCGGCGCGAGGGCGGCCGCGCCCTGCGCCACGCTGAAGGTCGAGATGCGCCCGAAAAAGTCGGCCGGATGCAGCGCAAAGTGCGCGGCCAGCGGCAGCGCGACGAGCGCGAACGCCGGCAGCGCGTAACGGAGCGAGGGCATCAACCGGCGACGCGCGTCAGCCGGCAGCGCGACGAACAAGACCACCCACAGCAGAGGCGTGATGCGGGCGGACAAGTAGGTATAAAGCGTGAGGCCGGCGATAATGCCGAAAGAGATGGCCCGCTTGCGCGAGGGACGCCGCGCGTAGTTAAGCCACGCAACCACGGCCACGGTCAGCAGCAGCGGCAGTGCATTAACCTGGAAGCCGATCCGGCTGATGCTCTGCGCCCAAAAATTCGTCGCCCACAAGACGCCGGCCACGATCCCGGCCCACGCGCCCGCGGCGGGCCGGTCGGGGAAGAGCGCGCGTCCCGCGGCAAACAACGCGGGCAGCATGAGCGCGCTCAGCAGCGCACCCGCGATGCGGACCGCAAACGGCGTCCCGTACCACGCCGCGACGAACGGCGCAGTGAGGTAGATGTAGAGGGGTTCCTTGCCGAGCGCGCTGGGATAAAAGATGCGAAATTGCCCGCGGAGCAATTCCGCCGCGTCAAGCCCCTGCGTCGCCTCGTCCCACCACAGGCCGGGCGGGACCTCGTTCAGCCGCCAGAGGCGCAGCGCCAGCGCAAGGCCAAAGAGCGCAAGGAGCAGGATCGGAACGGCGAAACGCGCCGCGCGTCCGCGCGGCGATGGGGATTGGGCGAGACGCATCGCGGTCATTATATGCTTCCGCGAGGGCGCGCCCAAATCGTCGGCCACAAACGCGAGGCGTTTTTGCCGGGCCAAGCAAGGAACGATACAATAGCGCTTGTTTGCGGACCTTCGCCCATCATGACACAACACCCGAACGCTTCTGACCTCAGGCGGTTTGGCGCCAAGCACGGCCCCTACCTGATCGTCCTGTCCCTCGGCGCGGCCTGGCTCGTCACCTCGGCCCTGCTCAATCACCGCGCGCTCGACACCGGGTTCGATCTCGGCATTTACGACCAGGTGGTGTGGAATATCTCGCATGGCCGCTTCTTCAAGACCACGTTGGTCTACGAAACGGCCGGCGCGTATGACCACTTCGAGCCGGTGCTCGCGCTCATCGCGCCGCTCTACTGGCTCTTCCCCGATGTCCGGGTGCTGCTGGTGATTCAGTCGCTCGCGCTGGCGCTCGGCTCCGCGCCGATCTACGTCTACGCGCGCCACCGCTTCGCCCAACTCGGCGTGACCAACAACCTCGTGCCGCTGCTGCCCGCGCTCATCTACCTGATCTACCCGCCGCTGCACGCCGCAAACCTGAACGACTTCCACGAGGTCGCGCTGCTCCCGCCCCTGCTGGGCATGGCGCTGTTGGGGCTGCTGATGGGCCGCCGGCGCCTCCTGTGGACCTCGCTCGCGCTCTGTCTGCTCGTCAAGGAAGACGTCGCGGTGACGGTCCTCGCGTTCGGCGTCTACATCGCGGTCCTGCGTCCGCCGGGCTTCACCCGCCGCGACGGCGTGATCCTCTCGGCCCTCGCCGTGCTCTGGGGCGTCCTCGTGCTGTATGTCTTCTATCCGGCGATGACCGGGGGCATGCCGTATCCGTTTGTGGGCCGCCGGTACGCCTGGCTCGGCTCCTCGCCGGAAGAGGCAATCCAGGGGCTCGCCAGCCAGCCGGTCGCAGTGCTGGGCCGCATCCTCCGGCCAGAGAAGCTCTCATTCCTCTTCCAGTTGTTTGCGCCGCTGCTCTTCTTGCCGCTCCTGGGCTGGCCGATCATCTTCCTGGCCGCGCCGGTCTTGCTCTACCTGATGATGAGCGACTACGCGCCGCAGTGGTCCATCGGCTCGTACTACAATCCCCCGCTGCTCGCGTTCCTCTTCTTTGCGACAATTCAAGCCGCGGCGCGCCTGGCAGCGTGGGCGGGGCGGCGGAACTGGCGCGCGCAGCCGTTCCTTGCTTCGCTCCTGTCGCTGGTGCTCGTCGTGGTGGTCTCCACCTATGTCCTCTCCGCGACCGGCGCAAACCGCTACGCCTTCATCCCCGCCGGCATTGCCGAGCCGGAACGCGCAAAGGCCGCGCAGCGGCTCATCGCGCAAATCCCGCCCGACGCGGCGGTCAGTTCCGAATGGTCGACCGTGCCCCACCTCTCGCAGCGGGAGCGCATCTACACGATGCTCGCGCGGCCCGCGGAGCCCACCGACTATCGCCTGCTCGAACCGAAGCCCGAGGGCATAGGCGCGCCCATCTTCCCCTACGCCGCGGCCGACACCTGGCCGCCGGTCTATCACGAATACCGCACCGTTGCCGCCGCGCCGCCGTTCGAGTTGTCAGAGCTGGCGGGCAGCGTCCCCCTGACGCCGCTGCCGCCCGTCGAGCCTCAGCCGAAGCCGCTCGAACTTGCGGCCTATACGTGGCTGGACGGGGCCGGCGCGGCCGCCCGGCCCGCGGTGCGCGCAGGCGAAACCGCGCGCCTCATGCTCGCCTGGCGCCGGACCGGCCCCCTCGACCGGCGCTACGCCGTGTTTGTTCACCTGCTGAAAGAGGGTGGGCCGGCCGCCGACAACGGGCTGCCGGAGATCGTGGCGCAGAGCGGCCACGAACCGGGGCAGGGGCGCTTCCCGACAAACCTGTGGGAAACGTGGACCCGCCCGCCGGTCGTGCTCGACGAACAGCAGTTGACGATCCCGGCAGGGACGCCGCCCGGCGAGTACTACGTGTGGGCCGGCGCGTACGATGTGGAGACAGGGGCGCGGGTGGAGTTGGGGGGCGCGGGGAAGACACTGCGGCTGGTCAGCCCGCTCGTGGTGAACCCTTAGCGAGCGCAACCAATCCCTGTCGGGATTTGCGGCAGGAAACTGGAAGGCAGGCGAGTCAGAGCATCCTGAGCGGAGGGTGGCGGTGGTTACGCCGCCCCTAGTCGAAGGATGCGGCCCTTATCATTCGAATCGCCGGGATTTGCGGGCCGCCTATTTGACGTCGACCGTTCCGAGCAGCACGCGATTATCCTCGACGGGCTGTCCGCTCTCGACGACCGCGAGCCGCTCCTTGCCCTGGCTCTCCGAACGATACAGGCCCGTCCACAACTCGTACCTGCCCGGCGCCAGTCCGCCGTCGAGCGCAATCTCAAACTCGCCCAGAATGCGATCCCCGGCGCGCCAGGCGCCCGTGGGGAAGCGCGCGCCCGCGGGCGGTTGATCGAACCCCTTCGCCTGCTCGCCAGCGCTGTCCACCAGGTGGACGAACGCAGTGTAGTCCTCGCCGGGCGCGCCGTCGCTCTCGTAAAGCAGCGTCACGGGCAGGGATGCCGTCCCCGCATCGATCGCCGGGGGAAAGCTCGCTCCGGCAATGCGTATGCCGCGGTCAAAGGTCGCGGTGACGGGCTGCAACCCGAGCTTGCCCGTATCGAGCGGCTCCCACGCCTCAACCTCGACCTGCCCCGCGATCCCCTGAACTGCCTCGCCCGTCGAGTGGGCCGCGGGGAGCGGCTCCGTGCTGTCCGCCTCGGTGAAGCCCACATACACGTCTGCGAGCAGCGGCGAGCGGTTGTCGATCGCTTGGTCGATGCGCACGAGGTAGCGGTCCGCATACAGCGCGCCCGGCGCCCACAGGCTCGTCGGGTGCCGTCCCCATCCGGGATGCGTGGTGACGTTGGCGATGGGCTTGCGTTCTTCGTCAAGCAGTTGGACGAACAACTGCAGGTCCCTGTCGAGCGCCTGTTTCGCCCTCATGTACAGGGTAATCTCCGCGCTCTCGCCCGGATGGAAGCGCCCTTCGGGCAACTGAATACCGACCAGCTCGATCGCGTCGTCGTAGACTGCGTCCAGCGTCAGCGCGTCGGGCGGCAGGCCCGCTATGGGCTGCGGCGAATTGTAGCTGGCGGGAAGCAGGACGGACAGCGCGTACACCGAACAGGCCAGCAGCCCGAGCGGGAGCAGGCTCAAGAGCGGCCAGCGCAGTCGCGGCAGGAAGTTCAGCCAGGTCAGCAGCCCTGCGACGAGGATCACCCCGAACGCGCTCAGCGCGGGAAACAGCAGCCGCCCTTGGCTGCTCACCGCAAACGTCGCCCAGTAGAGCATCGAGCCAACCAGCGTGAGCGCCCAGAAAGCCAGCAGCGCCTTCGTCCGCGCCGCCGGGTGCGCGAGGGCCTCCCTCCGGCGGGCAGCAACGGCCCGCGCGGCCGCGACGCCGAACCCGGCCACCGCGACGACGGTCACTACGTCAAGGACGGTGTACACCCACGCGGGCAGCAGGATGTTGAACCAGCCGAACAGGCCCCAGAAGGAATAGCGCAGGCCGCGCATCTCACCGACGAATCCCGGCCAGTTCAGCGGCTCGCTGCGACGCCCGTTGATGGACAGCAGCCGCTCCGCGCCGAGCAGGTCGCCGTAAAGCTGGAAATTGCGCCAGTACCACCACCCGGCGATAGCCAATGCCGGCAGCGCGATCATGGCCGCGGCCAGCAGCAGAAAGCGCAGGGAGCGCCGCTGCCACGCCATCCAAAGGGCCACTGCGCCGACCGGCGCCAGCAGCGCGAGCCCCTGCAGCTTGCTCAGCCCGGCCAGCCCCACCAGCGCGCCCGCCACCGCCCACTCCCACCAGCGCACGGGTGCGCTTTTCTCCTTGGAGATCAGCCGCGCCAGCCACCAGATCGTCG
>JALOOB010000542.1 GCA_025454635.1 Anaerolineae bacterium | reverse complement strand
GCCCATGGTGTTCGTCGTGGTCGGCGTCGCGCTCGGCTCCGGCGGGCTGGGGTTGCTGCCCGTGTCGCCGAATGCGGAGTCGACCAAGGTTCTCACCGAGATTACGCTGGCGCTTCTTCTTTTCGCCGACGCGTCCACGTTGAGGCTCCGGGAGGTGCGCAGCGACGCCGCGTTGCCGGCGCGCCTGCTCTCCATCGGCCTGCTGCTGACTATCTTTATCGGCGCGGTGACCGCGCGCATCCTGATGCCGGCGGAAGGGCTGGCGTTTGCGTGCCTGCTGGGCGCGATCCTTGCGCCGACGGATGCGGCGCTGGGCCTGCCGATCTTCAATAACCCGCGCGTTCCGGTGCGCATCCGCCGCGCGCTGAACCTCGAAAGCGGGCTGAACGACGGGATCGCCACGCCGTTCGTGTTGCTCTTTCTCGCTTTTGCGACCGCATCGGAGACGCATGGCGGTGGAGGGCTGGGATGGCTGGCCGGCGCGCTGGCGGAGATCGGCCTCGCGCTGGTTGCGGCATTGGCGGTCGGCGGAGTGGGGGGCTGGTTGCTCGCGCAGGCAACGCGGCGAAGATGGACGTCACACGGGCCGCAGCAGCTTGCCGTCCTGGGTCTGGCGCTGGCGGCTTACTTTGGGTCGGTGGCGATTGGCGGCAACGGCTTTATTGCCGCATTCGTCGGAGGCATCCTGTTTCGGGAGATTACGCGAAGCGCACTCGTCGAGGCGACCGAGTTCACGGAGACCTTCGGTTCGTTTCTGTCGCTGCTGATCTGGGGCCTGTTCGGGGCCGTCCTGGTGACGACCGTCGTGCCGCGCACAACTGATCTGCGGCCGGTCCTGTACGCGATCCTGAGCCTGACCCTGGTTCGAATGGTGTCGGTGGCGGCGGCGCTGGTGGGCTCGGGGCTGCGCCGGGACACGGTGGGGATGATGGGCTGGTTTGGACCGCGCGGGCTGGCGTCGGTCGTGTTCACGCTGATCGCGCTGGACAGTTTCCGGGAAGCGGGACGTGCCGAAGCGACTCTGGTCACTGCGGCGACCTGGACGATTCTGCTGAGCGTGGTCTTGCACGGGCTCTCGGCCACCCCGCTGAGCAAGTGGTACGCGCGACGACTGGAGGCCGCGCCGGAACCGCCTGCGGAGACGCAGGACGCGCCAGAGATGCGCCCGCGGCGTCACGTGCTGGAGGGACACTCGACCGGGACTTCGTGATTCGGGTGACGGGGTCGCGTGCGGGGTTCGGCGGCCGAGCGGGGGCCGCCGAGCCCCGCACGCGCATCAGACGCGCGCTTTCACCGCGCCGGCGAACGCTTCGACCTTCTCCATCGCTTCTGTGAAGCTGGCCGCCGTCGCTCGCAGCGCGGGGTGCTGCGCGAAGTCTGCGGGGGCGAGACCGTCTTCCGCGTACGCCTCGGCAAAGTAGGGAATGGCCGAGAGTTTTTTTCCAGCGTGGCCGGCGGAACCGGCTCGTCGACGACCGAAGGGAGCGGTAGGTCGCGGTAGGCCCTCAGAAACGCCTCGAAGATATTCGGAAAGACCGTCAGCACCGCGTCCGCGCCGGCGAGCTTTTCGAGATGCCACACGCGCTGGATGCCGTCGACCGTGGGGCCAAGCCGCATGGACGCGGCCATCAGTTTGCTCGGATAACCGCGCTCGCGGAAGAGCCGGTGCGCCTTGCGGAAGATGGCGATGCCGGCCCAGCGCAGGTCCGCGTCGGTCAGCTCGATGCCGCGCGCCTGCGCCTGCTCCCTGAAGACCGGATGATCCTCATAGCGCCCCAGCATCATCACCGCGCACGAGCGCCAGTTGCGAAGGTCGGCGCCGTTCGCCTCGGCATCCGCAAGGCCCGCCTTTGCGGCCTCGCCCACGGCGAGAAGCTGCGCCACCGTGAAGCCGAGCGTAACATTGGTGGGGATGCCCTCGGCGGTGAGGATGCGCACCCCCTCGATGCCCTCCTGCGTGCCCGGCATTTTGACCATGATGTTCGGACGGGCTGCGTGAATCCGGCGCGCCTGCGCCACCATCGCGTCCACGTCACAAAGGTCGCGCGGGTCGACCTGGCAGCAGATCTGGCCCATGCGCCGGCCGCTCGCCTCGAAGATCGGCGCGAGCCTATCCGCGCCGGCCGCCGCGACCTCCACGAACACGCGCCACATCGCTTCGCGCGGGTCTGCCCCGGACGCGTTGGATTCGAGCCAGGCGGCCCACTCCGGCCCCTGCTTTTCCAGCACCTGCCAGGTCAACGGCTGGTTCGTCGTCGCGCCGTCGAGGACGCTCGCTGCGGAGAAGCGGGGGCGGGCAGTGTCGCCGGGTTCGAGCGCGAACAGGCCGGCCGCGGCGAACTCGCGGCCCGGTCCCTGCAGCCACTCCCCGTAGAGCAGGGGGGAAGTGTCCCACCAGACTTCCATGCCCGGGCTGACGTCCTTCAAGCGGACGACCGGATTCGCATTCAAGCTGTCACCTCCTCAAGAACCCGCCGGCGCCCGTGCCGTTGCGTTGCGGGCGGGGCTCGGCGGTGGAACTGCGGACGACCAGTTCGAAGCTGATCTCCATCAGCACAGGCGGCACGCCGCGCTGGTCGGGCGACTCGATGCGGTTGAGCAGGAGCGCGACCGCAGCCGCGGCGAGGCGCGCATGGCTCGTGCTGACCGCCGTGATGGTCGGCACCGTGAGCGAGAACCACTCGACGTCGTCGAAGCAGAGCAACGAGACGTCGCGCGGGGTTTCGACGCGCTGCATCTGGAGCGCGCGGATCACGCCGGGCATGAGGACGTTGCTGGCGACAAAGATCGCGGTGGGCGGCTCGGGCATGCGGAGC
>JALOOB010000274.1 GCA_025454635.1 Anaerolineae bacterium | reverse complement strand
GGCAGCGGGAGGAGCGCGGACCCGCCCCCCGAGATAAGCACGAGGACGAGGTCGCGCGGGGTGAGGCCGGTCAGCAGCCCGGCGATCTGCTCCGCGCCTCTCAGCCCGGCCGCGTCGGGCACCGGGTGGCCCGCCTCGACGATGGCGATGGGGCCGGTCGCGGCCCGCCTGGTGGGGGGGTGAGCCTCGCCGCCGCGCCCGAAGCGAACCTGCCAGCCCCCCGCGGCTGCCGTGTGCTCGTACTTAACGTTCACTGCGCCCGCGGACACGCGGTCCCCCAGCGCTTCGCAGACCGCGGCGGCCATCGGCGTACCGGCCTTGCCGCCACCGACTACGATGATGCGGTCCAGGCCGGCCAGCGGGTAGCGCCGGCTGCCCACGCGCAGCGCGCGGTCTTCCACGGCGAGGTTGGCGAGGATCGCCCCGTGCGGGTCGACGGCGCTGACGGCCGCGGTCAGGATCAGGAGGATATCGCTGCGGAGCTGCGTTTCGTGGCCTGTCACTCTCCCCCTCCTCGCGTTTGCGGGCGTCCTTTGCCCGCGTCCCTACTGCGCGTTAATGGCAGCCTCGGTCGCGGCCGCCGCATCGCTTTCGCCGGTCACCACCGACACAACCGCGTTCTGGATGCGGTCGGATGTATTCGCGGAATCCGGCCCGACGGGAATGCTGCGCGCAGCCGCTAACTGCGCGTCGAGGAATGTCGCGTACTCGCTCGTCGCGACCGCGGACAGCGCGCCGCTGGAGGTGGGCAGCCAGCCGCCGGCCTTCGCCCACGCGCCGGCATTTTCCGGGCGCAGGAGCCAGCCGATCAGCTGCGCGGCCGCGGCCTGGCGCTGCGGATCGCGGGTCACGATGGCGAGCGCCCAACCGCCGGCAATCGGGGTCGCCGCGGCGGAGAGCCCGGGCGCGGGCGCATAGCTCGCGGCGAGCGCGCTGCTCTCGGCCGCGTACTTGCGCGCGCTGGCGCAGGAGAGCGGGGCCTGGCCCTGGGCGAAGATGCTCCAGACCGCCTCGCCGTCGGCCAGTTCAAGCGCCGCGGGGGGCAGCACGCCGGCCTTCGTTGCTTCTTCGTGGAAAGTCAGCAAGCGCTGCAACGGCTGGGCCTCGACCAGCAGGCGGCGATCCGCGCCGAGCGTGGCGCCTGCGCTCAGGTACTGGCCGATGACCGCGTGCGACAGCCCCTCAGACGGCCGCGCGCCGCCAGGGCCGGGCGGGCTGGCGAGCGCGAAAAGGTAGGCGATGCGGCGGTCGACCACCTCGTACCAGGTGGCCGGGACCTGAGCGACCTGTCCCGTCAGGTAAGCGGCGTGATCGATATCCGCGAGGTACTGGAGCGCATACACTTGCTCCCCGAACTGTCCGGCTTCGCTGGCGAAAGCGTAAAGGTTCTCCGAGACGGCCGGATCGACCAACTCGGCCAATGGCTGCAGCAGGCCCGCCTCGACCGCTTTCTCCAACTCGACCACGTCAAGCGCGCAATGATATCGGGCAGGGAGTCGGGCGCGACCGGCGCGGCGGTTCGGAGCGAATCGAGCAAACCGCCTTTGCCGTAGCGCGCCTTGCGCACCGTCTCGACGAGCACCTGCCCGTCGCGGGCTGCGCTGAACGCAGCGAGTTGGCTTGCGAGCTCGGGGCCGGATGGTTGGGAAGCTGCGGGGCTGAGGAACTCAGGCGTCCACCAGACGAGTGTCAGCGGGCCGTCGTCAGAGGGCGCCTCTGTTGGCGCGGGAGGCGCGGGGGTCGGGCTTACTGCCGCCGGCGCGGGCGGGGTCGGCTCAGGCGCGGCGGCGCACCCGGCGAGCGCGAGCAGCAGCAGCGCAAGGAAAGCGTGTGATAGGGCGCGGGTTTGCGCGCGGCGTGGTTGGGTATGGTTCATCGGGTAAGGCAGATTATACCTCATGCGGCGAAAACCGGAGGCGCAAGACACGCGGGCGCGCTCACTCCCACGGGGGCTGCGGCCGGAAGACCACCGCGCCGCCGACGGGCGCCGGGCGTCCGGCGCCCTGGCACAACACCTGCTCGGCCAGCGTCCCGTCGTCGCTCTCGGAGCCGATGATGCCGCCGCGCGGGTCGGGCAGCGCGCGGTAGCGCGCGCGGAAGTCACCATCGCGGCCGAGCGCAAGCTGGAAGGTGGCGCGGCCGTCGGTCCCTGCCAGGCGAACATCCTGCCACGTGACGACAAACGAGTCGGCGTTGGGCTGGTGGACCACGACGCGCGCGGCGTCGTCATCCACCCAGTCCGCGGCAAAGACGTAGAGCGCGTTGTTGGGCGCCGCGCCGTTGCCGGGGCAGAAGGCGGGAGGCAGAAGCGCCGCGCCGCCCGACCCGAACGTGACCAGCCCGTTTTCCGAGACCTGCGCGAACTGGTGGGTCGCGCCGTAGAACCGCACCGGGAAAGGCAAGACCAGCTGCGCGCCGGTATCGTTGGCCAGGTTCAGTTCCAGACGGTAAACCGCGTTGGGGTCGTCGGGGTCGCGCCAGGTGTCACCGAACAGGCTGCCGCTCAGGGGCAGGAAGCTGCGGGAGACGCGGGCGGCGACCGTCAGTTGCGCCGGCACGTCAACGGGCGCGAGGCCGGACGGCGCCAGCGGCGTGAGGCGGACCAGCCCGAAGTACTGGCCGGGAGCAAGGTTGCCGGCATCTGCGCGCAGCATCACCTCGCCGGGCGCGCCGTAGGCTGACGCTCCGTTCCGGGGCGAGGCGGTCAGCCACTCGGCGCCGTGGACCACGTCCGCCTGCCACAATACTGCCTGGTAGCTCGGGTTGCCGGCTTGAATCGCGCGCGTTTGGACGCTGCGCGTCTGGTCGAGCAGGAAGCGCTGCTCAGGCGGCGGAATGAGGGAGGGCGGATAGGCCTGGCGGACCGCGCGGGCGACATTGAGCCGGCCGGAGCCGAAATAGTCGTTGCGCCCGCCCGCGTAGGGGAGCGGCTGGCCGGAGCTTGCATAGGCGCCGACTTTGTCGGCGGTGTTCCTGAGCAAGTCGGCAATCTCGGCGGGGGCCGCGGCGGGCTTGAACGTCCACACGAGCGCGGCCGCGGCGGAGACCATCGGCGCGGACATGGAGGTGCCGGCCAGGTAGCCGTAACTCCCGCGCGTCACGCTCCAGATGCCGCGCTCCGCCGTGCCGCCCGGCGCGGCAATGTCGACGTAGGGTTTGGGGACCGCGTACGGCGCGGGTTGATCGAAGCGGCTGCTTGCGCCAACGGCCAACACGTTGGTTAAGGCGGCCGGGTAGGCGTTCGCATAAGTCGAGTCGCAGGTGAAGCCTGCCGGGCAGTTGCCCGCCGCGGCAACCACCAGGCTCCCCAAACCGGTGGCGTCATCGATCGCGGCCTGCAGCGCCTGGGAGTAGTCGTAGCCGACCAGGCTCATGTTGATAACCTGCGCTCCGCTGTTCGCTGCGTCGAGGACGGCCTGGATGATGTCGACGTAGGCGCCGGTGCGCGCGCTGTTGAGCACCTTGAGAGGCAGGATCTTGACGGCGGGCGCGAGGCCGGCGACACCTTGCCCGTTGTCAAACCCGGCCGCGATGATGCCGGTTACGTGGGTGCCGTGGCTCTCGGGGTCGTCGTCGTCAGGCGGGAGAACTGTTTGCTTTTCGACATAGTTCTTGCCGGGGAGCAACTTACCGGCGAACTCCGGGCGGCTCCGATCGACGCCCGTGTCGAGCACCGCGACAATGAACGACAGGCTGCCGCGGGTGGCAGCCCAGGCGCCCGGCGCGTCGACCCGCTGCATGTGCCACTGCAAGGGGTAGTCCGGGTCGTTCGGATAGTAGGCGTCGCCTGGTCCTGCATCGGCTGCGTAGGCGAGGAAGTTGGGCTCGGCGTAGCGCACCCAGGGCAGGGACTCAAGCCGCGCGATTTCCGCGGCCTCGCGGCCTGCGCGCACTTTAAGCAGCGCGAATCCATGGTCGGGCCGCGCTTCCAGCACGGGAAGGCCGGTCTGGGCCGCGATCTCACGTGTCGCTGCCTGCCAGTCGGGCTGCGCGGTGTCGGGATGGAGCGCGTTAGGCGAGGGTCGCACGGACGCCACGGGCCCTTTGCCCGGCGTCCACCCGATCAGCACCTCGCCGGGAACGAAGCGCGGCCGCGTTTCCTGCGCGGCGGCCGGCGCGGGGAGCGCAGAACATAGCGCCAGGAGCGCAAGCAGCGCGGCGAAGAGCCCGCGAATGGGGCGAACGCGTCGAATCATGAGCGCCTCTCAGGGACGAACGTTGCGATGCTGTCCTGGTGACGTGCTACGAGGGCGAAAAGGTCCAGGTTGCGGCGTGAAAGAAAAACCTCCGAGGTCTGCGCCGGCACAGCCGGCGTCGAGACCTCGGAGGTTTGCGTCAGATTGGCAGGCGTTAGTTGGCCAGCTCTTCCGCCGCCGCTTCCACAATGCCCGCCGGAGGGGGCGTGATGGTCACGGCGTGCTCCACGTCGAAGAGCAGGTCCTTGTTCTCGCCCAGGGTGACGCGCACCTTGCTGCCGGACTTGATCTGGCCGCTGAGCATGGCCTCGCTCAACTGGTCTTCGAGCTTGTCCTGGATGATGCGGCGCAGCGGCCGCGCGCCGTACTCGGAGTCGTAGCCTTCCTCGGCCAGGTAACCCTTGACCTCGTCGGCGATTTCGAGCGTGACTGCCTGCTCGACCAACTGTTCGTTGACCCGAGCCAGTTCGAGCGCCACGATGTCGCGAATCTGTTCCTTCGACAGGCTGCGGAACACCATCGTGCCGTCGAGGCGGTTCAGGAACTCGGGCCGGAAGGTGCGCTTGAGCGCCTCGGTGACCCGGTCCTTCATGACCTGGTACTCGTCCTCCGCGCGGGCGATATCGTCGCGGGAGGTGGCGAACCCGAGCGCGCCGCCGTGCTTGATCAGGTTGGCGCCGACGTTGGACGTCATGATGAGCAGGGCATTGCGGAAGTCGATGCGCCGGCCCTTGGCGTCGGTCAGGCTGCCGTCTTCCATGATCTGGAGGAGCATGTTGAAGACCTCGGGATGGGCCTTCTCGATCTCGTCCAGCAGGACGACAGAGTACGGGCGCCGGCGGACGGCCTCGCTGAGCTGGCCGCCTTCCTCGTAGCCCACGTAACCGGGCGGCGCGCCGACCAACCGGCTGACGTTGTGCCGCTCCATGAACTCGCTCATGTCGAGCTTGATGAGCGCCTCTTCCGAGCCGAACATGAACTCGGCCAGGCTCTTGGCGAGCAGCGTCTTGCCGACGCCGGTCGGGCCGAGGAACATGAACGAACCGATGGGCCGCTTCGGGTCCTTGAGGCCGGTCCGGGCGCGGCGGACCGCGCGGGCGATGGCCTTGACGGGCTCATCCTGTCCGACGACCCGTTTGTGCAGGTACTCTTCCATCTCCAGCAGGCGGGCGGTTTCCTCGCCCACGAGCCGGGTCATGGGGATGCCCGTCCACATGCCGACGACCTCGGCAATGTCGTCTTCGGTGACCATCGGCTGCGGCGCGGCGTCCTGCCAGCCCTTGCGAAGCTGTTCGAGCTGCTTCTCCAGGTCCATCTCGCGGTGGCGCAGGTCGAGCGCGTCGTCGTAGCGCTTCGCCTCGACGGCCTCTTCCTTGGCCTTCTGCGTGGTCTTAAGCTCGCGGAAGGTGTCGCGCAGCGTGGCAGCGTAGGGCGCCTTGTACATGCGCACGCGGCTGGCGGCCTCATCCATGAGGTCGATGGCCTTGTCGGGCAGGAAGCGATCGGGCACGTAGCGGGCCGACAGGCGGGCCGCGGCTTGCAGCGCGTCGTCGCTGATCTTGAGCTGGTGGTGCGACTCGTACATCTTGCGCACGCCCTTCAAGATTTCGATGGTCTGCTCGATGGTCGGCTCGTCGACGAGCACGGGCTGGAAGCGGCGCTCCAGCGCGGCGTCGCCCTCGATGTACTTGCGGTATTCGTCGAGCGTGGTCGCGCCGATGCACTGCAACTCGCCGCGCGCGAGCGCGGGCTTGAGCAGGTTGGCCGCGTCGACGCTGCTGCCCGCGGAGCCTGCGCCCACGAGCATGTGAACTTCGTCGATGAAGAGGATCGCGTCCGAGTTGGTGATCTCTTCGATGACCTTCTTGAGGCGCTCCTCGAACTGGCCGCGGTACATCGTGCCCGCGACGAGCGAACCCACGTCGAGCATTAGCACGCGCTTGTCGATGAGGGTTTCGGGCACGTCGCCGTCGATGATGCGCTGCGCCAGGCCCTCGACGATGGCGGTCTTGCCGACGCCGGGTTCGCCGATGAGCGCCGGGTTGTTCTTCGTGCGGCGGCTAAGAATCTGGATGACGCGCTCGATTTCCTTCTCGCCTGATCGGTGAGCGGCGTCTTGCTCTCGCGCTTCTTGGTCGACTTCTCCTGGAGCTGGTTCTCCAGGATGGTGCGCGTCGTCTGCTGTCGAATCTTGTCCACGCTGGCGCCGAGGCTGCGGAGGACTTCCGCCGCGATGCCCTCATCCTCGCGGACGAGGCCGAGCAGGAGGTGCTCCGTGCCGATGTATGCGTGGCCCATCTGGCGCGCTTCTTCCACGGCCAACTCGATGACGCGCTTTGTGCGGGGCGTCAGCGTCGGCTTGCCAAAGGGCGACCGGGGGTTGCGGGGAGCCATGCGCTCCACCTGGCGGACGACTTCCGCCGAGGTCGCGCCCACTTCCCGCAGGACCTTCGACGCCAACCCGTTCTCTTCCTTCGCCAGCCCCAACAACAGGTGTTCCGTCCCGACGTAATTATGGTTCAGCCGCATCGCTTCTTCTTGAGCGATTTGCAGCACCTGCCGGGCGTGCTTGGTAAATCGGTCCAGTTTGTCCGACATAATGTCCTCATCCTTCGCGCATTTCCGGCGTTAATCGGGCGCCGGTGCGCACTTCTCACGCGTCCCGCGTGCGGGGCGAACGGTCCAGCCTCGACCGCAGACGTTAGCGCGCTGTCCGTTTAATTCCTGTCCTGGCCCTCTAAACGGAGAGAGGCGTTTCCAGTCACAAGCGATTATAGCATACGGCGATAGGGGTGTCGTAAGCCGCGTTCCTGTGACCCCTGCCCCTACCTTAGGCTTAGATTAAGGCATTTTTGTTAGATTGAAGATTGAAAATTGAAGATTGAAGATGGAACACCGGAATTGTCGTCCCATCTGCGATCTTCAATCTGCAATCTTCGATTAATGAGACAGGGCGGAGCGCTCTGCGCGCATCCGCCCCGTCGGGAGTGCACCAGTCGTTCCGCTTGCGCGGGGTATTCTACTGCATCGAAAGGGCCTCTTCGGCCACGATTTCGACCGCATCCTCGGTCGCCTCGTCGGCGTCCGCCTGCCAGTCGACATACGCCTCGTCCGAAGCCTGGCGCAGGCTCAAGCCGATGCGCCGGTGCTGCGGGTCGATGCGGATGACGCGGACTTGCACTTCGTCGCCTTCCTGCACGATCTCCTTCGGATGGTTGATCCGGTAGTCGGCCATCTCCGAAATGTGGATCAGGCCCTCGATCGAATCGTCCATTTTGGCGAAGGCGCCGAAGGCGGCCAGCCGCGTGATGGTGGCCGTCACCACCTGGCCGACCTCATACTGGTCCGCCACGATGCTCCACGGCTCGGGTGTCAGCCGGCGCAGGCTCAGGCCGATGCGCTTGCGTTCCTCGTCCACGTTCATCACGTAGACTTCGACTTCCTGGCCGACGCGCAGGATCTCGCGCGGGTGCTCCACGCGGTGCCACGCGAGCTCGGAAAGGTGGATCAGGCCGTCTGCCCCGCCGAGATCGACGAAGGCGCCGAAATCCGCGATGCTGGTGACGATGCCCTTGAGCACGTCGCCCTTGCTGAGGGTGGACAGCAGGCGATCCTTCTGATTCTTGCGCCAGTCGCGCATTGCCGCGCGCTCGGAGAGGATCAGGCGGTTGCGCTGGCGGTCCATTTCGACGACCTTGAGTTGCATGGACTGGCCGACCAGCCGCGCCCACCGCTGCTCGGGGTCGCCTTCCGCGTCCTGCTGCGCCTGCCAGCGGGCGGACAGCTGCGAGGCTGGGACAAAGCCCCGCACACGGCCGACCCGCACGATCACGCCACCTCTGTTGAAGCCCGTGACCACGCCCTCAAAGACGTCCTGCGACTGGAATAGTTCCTCCGCCTGACGCCAGTCCTGCTCCTGCTGCGCCCGCGCCAGCGAGATTACCACGTTCCCGTCGCGGTCCTCCGGCTGCACGACGACGGCGCTGATGGGATCGCCGACGGCGATGGCGTCGAGGAATTCTCTCCCGAGCCGCTCCAGTTCCCGCGGGTCGACAATGGCATCCGCCTTGTACGGGATGGCTACGAGGACTTGATTCGGATGGATGCTGACGATGGTCCCTTCGACGGTGTCACCCTGTCGTAGTTCAGAGAAGCTTAGGAGGTCAAGGGGCAGGGTGTCCATGGGGTTGGGTTCGCCTGCAATCTGGGCGGACTGCAGGGTCTTGTGGGTCTTCATGAGAATGATGGCTCCCCCTCCAACAAAGACTGTGAAGATTATACCGAAGGAATCTTTAATGCGCAAGTGGCGCGCGGCCACATAAGCCGCAGTTGCGCACCGGGCCGCAAAGGTGTCTGGCAGTTGCGGAAACCGTTATTGTCAACTATTAGCGAATGGGCGCGAACGCGACGGCTTCGATCTCCACCAGAGCCTTGCGCGGCAGGGCCGCGACCTGCACGGTGGAGCGGGCCGGCGGCTCCGTCGCAAATTCCGTTGCGTAAAGGGTGTTGACCGTCTGGAAGTCGGCCATGTCGACGAGGAAAATGGTGGTCTTGACGACCTGGTCGAACGACGCGCCGGACGCTGCCAACACGGCCTTCAGGTTGGCGAGCACCTGCTTCGTCTGCGCCTCCACGCCCTCGACCAGCTTGCCGGTGTCCGGCCTGGCCAGAGGTGAAGACGTAGTCGCCGGCGCGGATGGCCTGGCTGTACGGGCCGATGGCGGCGGGGGCCGCGGCGGTGTTGATGACTTCGCGCATGATAATACCTCCGTTGGTAATCCGTAGTGTAGGCGCAGCCCGTCCCGCCCGGCCATGATGACGATTAACAAAATAACCGTGGAACCTGCGGTGCGCCGGGTCGGCGATGATCGCCCGGCGATGAATCACCGGGCTACACAGCGGCGCCCCGTAAACGGGGCTGGACCGAGGCAAACCGCACGCGTAAGCCGGATTTATCCGGCGCCGTCGCGTAGCCCGGCCATTGATCGCCGGGGCGGCGTGGTCAGCGCAGCGAACTCAGGGATGCCCCGGTTAATTTCTTAATGTTCATCATGGCCGGGCGGCATTCGGGAGCGACGTCGCGTTGCCAGAACGCTACCCCACCACGATGTTGATGAGCTTGCCGCCGGCGAAGATGACCTTGCGGACCT
>JALOOB010000273.1 GCA_025454635.1 Anaerolineae bacterium | reverse complement strand
TCGTGCCGCTCGGCGTTGTTGGCGGTGGGCGAATCGACGCCTAGCACCAGGACTGGCCGCGACTTGTTCGACCGGTTGGCGGTGCCGCGATGGATGGTGAGCGCGGAGCGGGCGGAGATGTCGCCCATCTTGGGCATTTTCTGCTGCGCGCGCTCGATGTAGCGCGGGTAGTACGACTTGGGCGGGAACATCTCGTGCTCGAACCCCCCCGGCTCGTCCCACTGCGTGCCCGGCGCGATTTCGAACGGGCCCATGTCCTCGAACACATCCACGGTGGTCAGGTTGTACGCGAGCGAGTTGAGCCGGCGGCCGACCAGGGTGTCCTGCGGCGAGGGGAAGTCGCGGTGCCACGGCTGATCCTGCGCGCCGGGCTGCGGCACGTCAAACCCGATCTCGACGACCTTGTAGTTAGGGCCGAGGATCGCCTCGCTGACGGCCACGACCCAGGGATGCGTGACGAGGTCGACAAACCCGCGGATATCTTCGGGATGGATTTCCACGTAGTACCGCTTTGGGCCGCGGCCAACGGCGCCGCCGGGCCGCTTCAGCGCGGCCTGGAACGCCACCTCGATATCCTCGCCTAACTCTTCGACCCACTGCCGTGTGAACGCGGCCTTCCGGGCGATGATCCCATCCCCATACAGGCCGCCCATGATTTGCGCCACTGCTGTTGCGCTTCCTCCGTTTGATACGCAACGCGTCCTGGCACGCTCATACGCCCTCCTATCCGATCTTCTGCCGCAGGCCGCGCTGCCGGCACTTCAAAGCGCGGTCGGAGCAAGGATCAAGCCTTGAACAAATAGAGTGGTAATATACCACTTGTTGATTCAATAGACAATGAGCGCGGCCCAGCGAACGAGAGCTAATTTAAAAGAGAAACGCCCCGGCGAAGTCCGCCAGGGCGTGGTGCGTATTCGGCGCCTCGAACACCGGTTAGCCCCCAACTACCGCTCGGTTAACTTTCTCACCCGCGTATGCCTGTCGTCTATCGTGACAGCGCTTCCCGCTTCCAGCGTATCAATGATGAAGGGCAGAACCTCAATCAGTCGCGCGGCGACCGTTTCTGGATCGGGGAGGGACAGCCGCATGGTTATCAGACTCGGCCTGTTGAAGCCGCTTAACATAAGCAACGGCGAAAAGTCGAGATCCTGAGTGATGATGACGTACTCGTGTGCGCGCGCGTAACTGAGAATATCCTGATCTGACGCATCGGCAGCCATCAGCGAAGAAGACCGAACGGTTTCCCACCCTCGCTCGTTGAGTGCGGCGACGGTCACCGGCGACAGATTCATGTCAGCCAGGAAGCGCACAGCCATGCCCTTTACGCCGACACGTTCTGCATCTGATCTGAAACTACCCATGCGGCGTACAGGAGGGCCTGCTGCACGTCTTCCCGCGTCAACTCCGGATAAGCCCCCAATACTTCAGTGGTCGTCTTTCCTGCGCCCAGCAGCCGCAGCACGACGCTCACCGTGATGCGCGTCCCCTTAATCGTCGGCTGCCCCAGGCACACTTCCGGCGAAACGGTAATCCGATCCAACTGGGTCATCGTTTTGCTCCTGTCTCACGTCGTTCAGCTCGATCATATCACGCAGAGACCGAAAATGAAACCGGTCCCGGTTTTCTCGGAGCGAACAGAAACGCCCCGGCGAAGTTCGCCAGGGCGTCCCTATGCCGCGGGGTGCTGGATGTCGGCCGCGGTGACCTGGGGCGCTTTCTCGGGCACAAAGAAGCGCTTTGCGTTCGAGACCGTGGCGGGCAACTCCGTCCAGAAACTCTTGTGCGAGACCTTCTGCCAGACCCGCTTGGGGCGGTAGAGGTAGAAGCGGCGATACGCCTCCTTCCACTTCTTGACCACCATGTCGGCGTCGTAGTCGGGCATGGAGAAGCGGGCGTGATCGGAGTGGATGGCATAATCCTCCCACTCGTTGGCGAAGATGTTGCCGTACTTCTGGATGACGTCGTACATCTCGGTGCCGGGATAGGGGGTCGCGAGCATGAAGTTCGCCAGGTCGGGGTCGAGCTCGAGCGCGAACTGGATGGTCTTCTCCATCGTCTCTTCGTTCTCGTGCGGCATGCCGAAGATGAAGAAGCCCATCGTTTGCAGGCCCGCCTCGCGCGACCACTTGAAGGCGTTGCGGACCATGTCCATGGACTGGCTCTTCTTGATGACGTTGCGCAGGATGAGGGGGTCGCCGCTCTCCACGCCGAACCCGACGCGCTTGCAGCCCGCGGCCTTCATGAGGTGGAACAATTCGGCGTCGGCATGGTTGACCTTCATGCCGTGGACGGTGACCCAAGGCACGGTGTTGAGACCCTCGGCCGCGATGCGGCGGCATAGTTCCTTGGCCCGGTCGAGCTTGAGGTTCCAGATGTCGTCGGTCAGCCCGATCTCGGTGGCCTTGAGGTCGCGCACGAGCCAGCGCCACTCGCCGAGGACGTTGTCAACGGTGCGGGCGCGCCAGGTGTCGCCGGTGATGGGCTTGGAGCAGTAGGTGCACTTGTACGGGCAGCCGCGGCTGGTCATGATGGTGAACGCGCGGGCGTTCTTGTCCAGCCCGTCGGTGAGCGGCTGGAGGTTGGTGTAGCGGTTGATTTTGAACAGATCGTGCGCGGGGTAGGGGATCGAGTCGAGATTGGCGACGAGGCCCGCGGGCGGATTAATCTTAATCTGACCGTCCTTACGCCAATAGAGGCCGTGCACCGTCTCCATAGGACGGCGGCCTTCGAGCGCGTCCATCAGCTCGATGATGCTCTCCTCGGCCTCGCCCTTGACGACATAGTCGACCTCGGGGTGGTCCTCGCCGACGGATTCCTCGGGCATGAGCGTCAGGTGCGGGCCGCCGAGCACGGTGATCATGCCGAGCCGCTTGCCTTCCTTCGCCATGTTCCAGGCGTCCTTGATCAGCGGAGTCGGCGCGGTGATGCCGAGCAGCTCGAACTTGCCGCGGCGGACGACCTCCTCCAGCGGCTCATCTTCGACCGCCGCATCGTAGATCGCGACGGGGTGCCCGGCCTCGCGGAGCACTGCGGCCAGGTAGCCGAGGCCGAGGGGGATATGTTTGCGGGACGTCCACACGCCCGATTCAGGACTTGCCAGTAAGACTCTCATGGGTTTTCCTTAGTCTGTGGGCGGTTTCCCAGCGGTAGCCGACGTCGGTGCTGAAGCTGGAGAACATCCGCTGTCGCGCGCGGTCGGGCCAGTGCCGCTTCCAGGCGCGTAAGCCGCGCACCGCGATCTGGCTCGGGCTGTACAGCCGCCGGCAGAGCCAGTCGTACCCGTTCTGCAACTCTTCCACCGTCATCTGCGCGGGGACGTAGGTGACGTGGTTCGTGTTGTACTTCTCCCACGTGTCGTGCGGGAGGATGCGCCCCTGCGCCAGGAGCTCCCTGCGCTGGACGGTGCCGGGATAGGGCGTCAGGATGGTGGCGCTGACGCTGTCGAGTCCACTGTCCTTGATCCACTCCCACGCGGTGGGGAAGATGTCGGGCGTGTCGCTGTCAAATCCATAGACGAACAAACCGACCACGCCGATCCCGTGTTTCTGCACCGTCGCGATCACCTGCTTCGACTTGACCACGTCGCCGCGGGCCTTGCCGCCCAACTCCTTGCGGTTGCCCGGGTTGATGGACTCAAAGCCGATGAAGAATTTGTCGAGATGCGCCTCGCGCGCCAGGTCCAGCAGGTCGGGGTAATCGGCCACCATCTGCTCGGCCTGCGCGGTCCACCCGTCGAGGGGCAGCTTTGCGAGCGCGCGGAAGAGCTTCTCCATGTAGTCGGGGAAGAGGCGGAAGTTGAGCCCGAAATTGTCGTCGGTCAGGAAGAAGCGGCGCAGCTTGCGGCGCTCGATCTCTTCCACGACTTCTTCCACCGGGCGGAGGCGCATTTTCTGGCCGGAGACGCGAATCGCAGTGCAGAAGGTGCAGGAGCGCGGGCAGCCGCGGGTGATTTCGAGGTAGGGGGTCCAGTAGTTGCGGTGCTCGTCGACCATGTTGAGCACGCGGTCCTGCAGGTTCGCCACGCCCGAGTCGAGCGGCGCCCATTCCTCGTCGACGTAGCGCGACTGGAGGGCGCCGGCGTCGAAGTCGCGGATGATCTGCGGCCAGGTGCGGTAGCCTTCGCCCACCGCAATGGCGTCGGCCCAACCCTCGACTTCTTCGGGAACGAGGGTCGTGTGGGTGCCGCCCATGACGACGGTCGCGCCCTGCTGCTGGATGCGCCGCGACATTGCCTTGGCGCGGTCTATGAGCAGGGTCTTGGCGGTGATGCCGACCAGGTCGCCCTTGCCCAGCGTCTCGATGGGCAGACGCATCAGGTCTTCGTCCCAAATCTCAACGGGGATGTCCAGGGGCACGAGGGAAGCGAGGCGCATCAGGGTATAGGGCTCGCTCGTCGCGCGCCCTAACTTCCTGCCGTCCCGACCGGGCTGGATGAGTACGATTTTGCGTATCGTCATGCTGCGTTCACTCGATCAAATAACGTGGCGGGTCTGCGCGGTCGCGCACCCGTCTTTGTCGCCGTCCGGTTTGCTCGCGTTGCCGAGTTGTAGGCCGGGTTGAAACCGCGGCCGCACATGGCGATGCGGCCGTCGGAGGAGACTTGGGTATGGTACCACAGGTTCGGGCAGGCGCAGTCTCGGAAGGCGCGCTTGCTCTCGCCGTTAACCAGGAAGTCGACGGGAGGGTGGCGCAGGGCGAGTGCGGGGCGGAGACGAGAAGCAGGCCGCAGCCCTATGTCGAGGACTGCGGCCTCATGACCTTCACGTTCGGCAATGGCTGAGAGGTATCCCAGCCCGGGGGACGGATAGGAATTAACCATCACGCGCCACCCGGGGCCTATGAGAGCGCCTCGCATGTCAAAACCTCTCCTGGAGGTCGGGGGCGAGCAATGCCGGCCCAGGCGGGTGGCCCTCATTGCTCGTCGCTGATGATAAGATAAGCGCATTAGGTTAACAGTTGCTGGCAATTTGGGCGCAAGTAACATGACAGTTTGTCAATGTAGGGATCACCGCAGATGGGGCGACCGTAGATGGGGCGACCGTAGGTCGCCCCTACGGAAACGCTAGAGCGACGACTCCATCGCCTTGCGCAGATCGTTCTTCTCCTTGCGGGGGACGATGGTGCGGTAGGCGATGCGGGCGTTGCGGCCGAACCGGGTCCAGAAGTCCTTGCGCTGCATGGCGCGCATGACGTACCTGGGCCGCCAGTAGAACTGCCGGTACGCCTTGCGGTACATATCCTCCATGAGCTCGGCGGAGAGGTCGCCCATCTCGTAGCGCGCCTTGGCGTCGAAGAAGACGTAGTCTTCCCAGTCCTGCACGAGGAAGCGGCCGTTCTGCTTCACCTGCTCGTACACGATGGTGCCGGGGTAGGGCGTCATCATGCTGAAGTTGGCGATCATGGGATCGAGCTCGATGGCGAAGTCGATGGTCTTCTGCATGGTTTCGCGGGTGTCGCCGGGCAGGCCGATGATGAAGAAGCCGATGGTCTCGATGCCCGCGGCCTTGGCGTTCTTGAACGCCTGGCGGATAGTGTCGTGGTCGACGTGTTTGTCGATCTTGATAATCATTTGCTCGTCGCCCGTCTCGACGCCGAACGCGGTGCGCTTGAGGCCGGCCTGCTTGAGCTTCCTGAGCATTTCGTAGTCCGCCAGGTTGGCGCGAATGCCGTTGACGAAGATCCACGGGACGTGGTTCAGCTTCTCGGCGATCAGGCCGTCGGCAAGCTGCACGAGCCGCTGCTTGCGGATGTTGGCGCTGTCGTCGAGCACGCCGATCTCCAGCGCGCCGAGGTCTTTGACCAGGTGCCGCCACTCTTCGATGACGTTGTCGTAGGAGCGGGCGCGCCACTTGATGGGCATGATGCTCTGGGAACAGAAGGTGCAGCGATACGGGCAGCCGCGGCTGGTCAGGATGGAGAAGCTGCGCTCGCCGGGGATCGCGTCGGTGGCGGGCTGCAAGTTTGTATACTTGTTCATCTTGAACAAGTGATACGCAGGCCAGGGCAGGCTGTCGAGGTCCGCGATGGGGGTGGCGTCGGCGTTGCGATGGAGCTGACCGTCGGACGTCTTGTAGCTGACGCCGCGCGTCTCGCGGAAGAGGTCGAGCGCGGGGTCCATCAGCTTTGCGGCGGCGAATTCCGGCTGGTCGCGCAGGAAACCTTCGACGATGTCGCTGATCTCGATCCACGGGCCCTCGCCTTCGCCGCGCACGACCAGGTCGACCTGAGGCTGGCGCAGCGACTCGTAGTCGAGCTCTTCGGAGACGACGCTGACGTGAGGCCCGCCGAGGACGACGGGGATGTCCATCACGTCCTTGATGGCCGCGGCGGTCCGCCAACTCTGCTTGACCTGGGGCGTGTTGGTCGTGATGCCAGCCAGGTGCGGCTTGAACTCGCGCAGGAAATCCTGGAAGGATTGCTCTTCTACGTCTGCGTCATAGACGCGCACCTCGTCCCCGCGGCGCTCGGACACCGCGCCCAGGTAGGCCAGGGCCAGGTGGGGCGAGGTCCGCGTGTCGATGGGCAGGCGGAACTTCGGGTTAATCAGCGCTACTCGCAATGTGACCTCCGGGGAGGATTGCGGATTGAAAATTGAAGATTGAAGACGCGCTCTTCAATCTTGAATCTTCAATCTTCAATCAACTCTTGATCTTCATAAAGTGCAACGCCGTCTTGAACAGTTCGAGCGGCGACGCGTTGGTGGGATGCACGCGGTGGTGCATAGCGTAACCCTTGTGCAGCTTGTGGACCCACCAGAACGCGGTGTCCACGACCTTGTTGTGCGGCAGGCGGATGAGGCGGCGGATGAGCCCCTCCAACCGGGGGAACTCGACGCCGAGCGCGAAGAGCCGTTGCAGATGCTCCCGCGCGCGCTTGTCATCCTCGCTCTCGAAGACGAGGATCGAATGATCCCACGCGACTTCGCCGATGTCGTCGAGGGTGCCGTCCATCAGCTCGTTCTCTTCGGTGAACTGGCCGAGCTCAGTGCCAGGATAGGGCTGGAACAGGAAGGCGTAGGCGTAGCTCATCTCGGCCTGCGCGTTCAGCCGCATCGTGTCGAAATCGTCTTCGACCGTGGTCGTCGGGAGGCCGAGGATATTGGTCGCGGTGATGTGGATGCCGGCCGCGCGGACCATCTTGCCTGCCTCGATGATTTCCTCTTTGGTCATGCGGCGCTTGAGCAGCTCGACGCGGACGCGGTCGTTCGCGGACTCGATGCCCATGCTGACCGTGCCGCAGCCGGCGCGCTTGAGCAGCTCGACCTTGTAGGGGTCCTTGACGAGCAGGTTGGCGCGCACGTTGGCGAAGAAGGGCAGGCCGACTTCTTTCGGCCATTTCTCCGCGAACTCTTCGAGCCAGTCGTTATAGATGACGAACAGGTCGTCGATAAAGATGGCCTGCTCCAGCGGCCAGCGCTCGCGGACGGCCTTCACCTCGGCGATGGTGTCGTCTACGCTGCGCTGCTGCCCGCGCTTCTCGCGCTTGTAGATCTGGTAGTACGCGTGGTTGAAGCAGTAGGTGCATGCGTACGGGCAGCCCCGCGAGCTAATGAAATGCTTGATTTTGCTCTCGCCCAGGTGCGGGATCTTATCGTAGATCAGCGCGCGGTCGGGGTGCGGCAGGTCGGAGAGCTCGTGGATCAGCGGCCGCGGCAGGTTCTTGACGACTTCGCCGTCGACGTTGAACCACCAATTCGGGATGGCGGTGTTGTAGGTTCCGTTGCGAACGGCCAGGGCGGCGGCCAAGTCGACGATGGCTCCCTCGCCCTCGCCCACGCAGATGCCGTCCACGCCGGGCTCGGTGACCATCTCGGGGAAGAAGGTCGGGTGCGGCCCGCCGAACGCGGAGAAGAGAGGCTTTTGCCCCCTGGCCTCGCGCAGGGGAGTGACCGCGTCGCGTATCTTCAGGTTCATGTCGAAGTACGCGCGCTGCGACCCGGTCATGACGCTGTACGCGACGAGATCGGGCAGGTAGTCCCGCGCAAGGTCGACGGGATCTTCGATGTCGGCGACAGCCAGGCTGACGTCGTGGCCTGCCTGTTTCAGCACGGCGGACATGGACATGATGCCCTGCGGCTCGTAGCTGATTTCCTGGGCAACGAAGAGTACGCGCAACG
>JALOOB010000272.1 GCA_025454635.1 Anaerolineae bacterium | reverse complement strand
TTACTTCAGCGAGTAGATAAACGCATCCAGTTGCGCGTCGCTCCACTCCGCCGCGGGCAGCCCCAGCATCGCCACCGTGAACCCGCGCTCGCTCTGATAGCCGATGATGGCCTGCTTCCACGCCCCGCTCGACCCGCGGCCCTCAGAGATAACGAGTTCCGCTTCCTCGTCGCCAAGCAGCACCGTTCGCCGCTCGACCACGCGCATCTCGTCCCGGTTCCACCGGTAGCGCCCGTCAGTCCAGTTCTCGATGTCGCTCGCCAGCTTCTCGACGTCCGCGTGGCTCTCCTGCCCGAAGTAGGCATAGATGATGTGCCCGTCGCCCGAGTCCGGCCGGTATCCCACGACCTCGATGTCGCCGATGCGCACGGCGTAATCCGTGCGCCAGCCCTCGGGCTCCTGCGCGCCCACCCGCACCGCCGCCTGCTCGACGCGATCCGGGCTCATGGTTACCGACGTCGTCCGCACGGTGAACAGCGCAACCCCTGCGGCAATCGTGCCCGCGCACAGGCACAGGAGAAGGACCAGGCCGGCGCCCACGCCGAGGACAATCTTCGTATTACGGCTCATCTTGTTACCCCCACGAATTCGCTTGTGTGACCGTTGTCGTAGGGGTATACGTGGGGGACGGGGTCTGGGTTGCGGGGGAGGTTCACAGCCACACGCCAAACGAACCCACGGTGGCGAAGCGGCCCTCGTCATTCGTGAATTCGCGCCCGGCGACTTCGTCGCCGGATTCGTGGTCGGCCGCAACCGGCGGCCGGGCGGTCTTGGCCGCCGCGTGCGCCGGCCCCGTTCGCGCGCCCGCCCTTACTTGTGCTTGATCCGGCTGTAATCCGGCGGCTCGAACCGCGCCTGCCCGCGCAGCGCGACCAGTTCCTCCCCGATCACCGCCAGCGCCGCCTCATAGTCCTTCCCCGGCAGCGCAAACGGCCCGCGCGCCACAATATCATGCCGCGCCAGCAGCGGCGCAAAATAGTTCCGCGTCACGTTCCACCGCGGGTACGCGCCGATGAAGAAGAACGGCAGCCCCGCCGAGCGCGACTGCACCAGTTCGAGCGAGCGGTACAGTTGCGGATTCAGCAACGCCCTCCCCGGCAGCGCCAGCCCCGCCATCGGCGCCATAAAGCAAAGCTGCCCCGAGCGGTTCCCCGTGAACATCCGCACCAGCGCCTTCAGGTACCGCGTGTTTGCGTTGTCAAAATCTCGGTCCACCACCGCCTTCAGCCGTGGGTTCGCCAGCTCGAACTCGCGCGCGATCGGATGAAACTCGATCCCCGGCGCGCCCTTGCGGATGCCCCCCACCAGTCGCCGGAACGCCCACGTCCGCAGCGCGTACCGCCGCGACGCATACCCCTGTGGGTCCAGCCGCATCTCCAAGTGCGCCGCATACGGGATGATCACGCCCTCCGCCTGCGTCATCTTCTGCGCCAGCGCCAGCGCCAGCGGCAGCGCGTCGAACGCATAGTGGTGGTCGATCAGCGTCACCGCGTTACCGGTCAGCAGTTGCTCGTTCAGCGCGGCCAATGCCTGCTCCGTCACCGGCTCCGCAACCACGCGCGTCACCGCGCCCTTCCAACTCTTCAACACCGCACGCGACACGAGGTCAAAGCCGCGATAGATGTCGGCCTCAACCATGACCTGCGGCTTCGGCCGCGGCGCCAGCGCAGGCCGGCGCGCCAGTTCAAGTTCCATCTGCGCTCCACAAGGACGCGCGCCTCGGCGCGCCCTCCCCTTATATCACGCCCGCCGCCCTCAGGCAACGGCAGAATGATCGAATTATGGACATTTAACGCCTGCCCGCAGCGAAATTGCGTTCTATCGCAGGCTAGTTTCGTCCTTTTGACGGATGACCCCGCGCCGCAAGGATGATACCGTAACATCAGCCACGGCGCGCCGTATGACGCGGGCGCAGCGAGCGCAGCACGCGCGCCGGGTTGGAGTAGGTCGGAAGGAGGACGTATGCAACGTTATGTTGGCTCTCGAAGTTGGCCCCTGCTTGCCGTGTTCGTCGTCATCACCCTCGTCATCTCCGCCTGCGGTGGGGGAACCGCCCCGTCCCCACAGGTCGTCGAAAAGGTCGTAACCCAGATCGTTGAGAAGCCCGTCGAGGTCGAGAAGGTCGTCGAGAAGACGGTCGAAGTCCAGGTCACCGTCGCGCCCTCCGCCGACGCAGGCACGATGCGCACCGGCGCCGCGGACGAGCCCGTGCTGATCCCCGACGTCTCCGGCGACATCGAGTTTTGGCACTTCTGGGCCTCGCCCGTGCGCCGCAACGCCATCCGTCGCGTTATCGCCCTGTGCCAGCAAAGGCTCCCGAACATCAAGGTCACCGACACGGTCAAGCCCTTCGGCGACATCTGGACCGCAAACCTCGCGGCCGTTGCGGCCGGCTCAGGCATGCCCGACGTGATCGTCTCCGACCGGCCCCAACTCCCGCGCGACGCGGCCGACGGCGTCTACATGTCCCTTCAGGAGTGGGCGGACCGCGACAACGTCACCCGCGCCCAGTTCTACGATTGGGCATGGGATCAGGCCGTCTCTGAAGGCGCGACCTACGGCATCCCGCACGAGACCGATGTCAACGTCCTCTTCTACAACAAGAACCTCTTCGAGCAGGCCGGCCTCGACCCGAACAAGCCGCCCACCACCTGGGCCGAGTTGGAGGAGTACGCGAACAAGCTGGACGTCATCGAGAACGGCGAGATTCGCCGCGTCGGCTTCTTCCCGCTCTGGAACCGCGGCACCGATCTCTGGCAGTACGTCAACAGCGCCGACATGGTCGCGCCCGACGGGACCATTCAGATCAACAACCCGAAAATGGTCGAGACGGTCGAGTGGATGAAGAAGTGGGTCGACCGCTACGGCGGCTGGGAGAAGCTCCAGAGCTTCCGCAACCAATACGGCGCCCCGCCGAATGACATCTTCATGCAAGGCGGCGTCGCCATGTACGTCGACATCTTCGGCTACAACAGCGCGCTCCAGTTCTACCGCCCCACCGTCACGCTCGACAACGGCGAGAAGCCGCGCATGGACTGGGGCATCAGCCTCCTTCCGTACAACACCGAACCCGGCACTTCCAGCGGCGGCTTCTCCATGTCCATACCGACGGGCGCAAAGAACCCCGAAGCCGCATGGGAGTTCATCAAGTGCGCCACGGGCGCGGAGGGTCAGGCTTCCTGGGCGCGCGACACCCAGGCCCAGCCCACCAACCTCAAGGCCGCGACCGATCCCGTCCTGCTCGCCGATCCGCTCTGGCAGGTCGTGGACGACGCGCTCGAGACGAGCACCGGCGGCGTCTATGTGGCGAAGTATCCGAACTGGGCCGAGCAGCTCACGCAGCGCTGGGAGCAAGTGTGGCTGGGCAACCTCTCCCCCCAGCAGATGCTCGACGAAGCGCAGGCCGCGGTCGAAGCCGCCGTGAAGTAGGAACCGGACGCAGATGATGCAGATGCTTCGCAGATAACCAGGATAATCTTGAATATCTGCGCCGAAATCTGCGTTATCTGCGTGCGATTACGTCTCCGGGAGGGAGTAAATGGCCTTTGCGAACGCGACCAAGCGCCGCCTGCGCCCGGCCGCGCGCGAAGAAATCACCGGCTGGCTCATGGTCCTGCCCTGGCTGATCGGCTTCCTGCTCTTCACCGCCGGCCCCATGCTCTACTCGCTCTACGCCGGCTTCACCAAGTACAACATCATCGCCGACCCCAAGTGGATCGGCCTCCAGAATTACCGCCAGCTTCTCACTGCAGACCCGCTCTTTTACAAAGCGCTCGCCAACACATTCTGGATGGTCGCCGTCAAGACGCCTCTCGTCATGATGGCCGCGCTCTCCATCGCCATGCTGCTCAACCTCAACCTCCCCGGCGACCGCGCGTATCGCACCGTCATCTACCTGCCGAACGTGCTCTCCGGCATCGCAGCCGTCTTCCTCTGGCAGTGGATTCTCTCGCCCAACGGCCTCTTCAACACCTCCCTCGCGCGCATCGGCATCGACGGCCCCGGCTGGTTCTTCGACCCCCGCTGGACCAAGCCCGGCATGGTGGTCATGGGGATGTGGTGGATCGGCGGCAACGTGCTGATCTATCTCGCCGGCCTGAAAGGCATCCCCAAAGAGCTTTACGAAGCGGCCGACCTCGACGGCGCGTCGGGCTGGCGCAAGATGACGCGCATCACCCTCCCGCTCCTCACCCCCACCATCTTCTTTGAGGTGGTCACGCTCATCATCGGCACGTTCCAGATCTTCACGACCGCGCTGATCCTCTCCGGCAAGGACTACGCGCTCGGCGGACCCGGCCAGTCCATGCTCTTCTACGTCCTCTACCTCTACAACCGCGCCTTCGGCAAGGTCGGCCAGGGCGGTTTGCAGATGGGCTACGCCTCCGCGATGGCCTGGATTCTCTTCCTCATCATCCTAGCCGTCACCCTCTTCCAGCTTTGGCTTGCCCGCCGCTGGGTCTACTACGAGACGGAGGGCTGAGATGGGCATCGAGACGCGCGTCCAGGGTCCTGTCATCGCGCAGCCGGTCGCGCGCAGCCGCTTCGCGCCGCGCCGCCTCACCCCTCGCCATCTCGTCGCCCTCGCGCTTGTGCTGCTCATCTGCGCGCTCTTCATCATCCCGTTCGCCTGGATGATCAGCACCGCGCTCAAGAGCCCCGAGGAGTTGATGGGGACCCACTGGATTCCGCATCGCCTCGCGTGGGAGAACTTCTCCGACGCGTTCAGCTTCGGCATGTGGCGCGAGTGGACGATCAACACGCTCATCATCACGCTGCTCAGCGTGGTCGGCATGACGCTCTCGTCCTCGCTCGTCGCCTACTCCTTCGCCCGGCTCCGCTGGCGCGGCCGCGACGCCATGTTCTCCCTCGTCCTCGCCACCATGATGCTGCCCGGCGTCGTCCTGATGATCCCGCAGTTCGTCCTCTTCGCCCAACTCCCCGCGTTCGGCTTGCAGGGATCAAAAGTCTGGGTCAATACGTTCTTACCTCTGATCGTGCCTGCG
>JALOOB010000271.1 GCA_025454635.1 Anaerolineae bacterium | reverse complement strand
GCCTCGTTCACCGGCTTCGCCACCTGCGACAGGTTGATCGCGGTGTGATGCTCGAAGCCGTTCTCGCAGATGTGCGCAAGCAGCCCCTGCAGGTTCGGGATCTTCGCCACGCCGAAACCGCCGAACGTGTCGAGCGGATCGTTGGTCAGTTCGCCCTCGCCCAGGTAGACGCGAATCTTGCCCTCGAAGTCATCGGTTGAGACGCGGCAGTAGGTGAAGGGGTCGCTCTTGACGCGGCCGACGACCGTGCCGAACGTGTTCTCCTTGCCGACCGTCCCCGCGATGATCGCCTGGTAATCCATCACCATGATGTCGTCCGCGCGGATGGATTGCGGCACAAACACGTCCTTCGGCAGGTTGGAGCAGTGGAACACGACGCACTTGTCGGGGTCCTCGCCGAAGTTGTTGTTCCAGTCCACCAGCGCGCTCGGCCGGTTGGATGCCAAGGCCATCGCGTACATGCCGACTACGCCCGCGATGTCCGTCTCGCAGGCCGATGGCATCAGGCCGTTAGACATAATGCTCATCAGCGTGCATGGCACGACGCGCCATCCAGTCGTCGATCACCACGCCGAGGCGCGCCATCTTGTCGAGCGCATGCGCAGGGGTGTCCGCCACGTTGACGTAACCTCGGATTTGGTCGAGTTTCTGCGCGACCTTCGGATTGCCGTTGAGGCGCTGCGCGCGGCCGAAAATCTCCGACAGGTCGATGGTTTCGGTTGAGATGCCCGCGCGCTCGAACAGCTTCTCGCTAAAACGGACGGTGATGAAGTTGGCCGGCCGCGCGCCAATCAGGCCCACGCGCGCGCCCTTCAGCCCCGCGACGACCTGGCAGGTGGCGACGAAATCGCGCAAATCCTTCAGGAAGAGCGGGCTGCTCGGGTCTTCGGTGTGGTTGGTGGTCAGGCTGTACTTGAAACCGTACTGCTTGAGGTTATTGCACGCCGACATCTTGCCGCAGAAGGAGTCGCGCCGGTATTCGACGCTCATCTTCCCGACTTCGTCGGGGAAGGCGTGCATCAGGATGGGCACGTCGAGGCCCGACCAGCGCATCACGTTGGCGATCGCGCGCTCGTCGCCGAAATTCGGCAGGGTGACCAGCACGCCGATGATCTCGTCACGGTGCTGCTTGAACAGATCGGCCAGCTTCTGCGAATCCGCAACGCTCTCGACCGAGCCGTAGGGGGTGTCGGTGGGGCCGAGCGCGATGGCCTTGATGCCTTCGCGTTCCAGCAGGTCGAGGACAGTCTGCCGGCCTGTTTCGCAGAGGTGACCGGGGAAGAATCCGCGGTTGCCCACGATAACGCCGATAACGGGTTGCTTCATGTTGGTGCTCCTTCAGCATAATTCCGTTCTTACCACCAAGACACGAAGACGCAAAGCCTCACAAAGGTTTAGGAGCCTTCGTGAACCTTTGGGCCTTTGTGTCTTTGTGGTTAGTAAGCTACAAACTGCGCAGATAACCCTTCATAAGAGGCCATATCTGGCGATATTTCTCGTATTGCGGCTCGTAATCCGCGTGAACGGCGGGCCGCGGCTCGAAGGTGCGGTCGAGCGTCACCATCTGCTCGACGGCTTCGCCGTAGGACGGCCAGACCCCGGCGCCGACGCCTGCAATGGTTGCTGCGCCGAGCACGCCCGCCTCCGTCACCGCAGGGCGGACGACCGGGATGCCGAAGATGTCGGCCGTCAACTGGAGCCAGGCATCCGACTTGCTGCCCCCGCCGACTGCGCGGCAGCTATCGACCGGGATGCCCGCCGCGGGCAGCCCGTCCAGCACCTCGCGCTCGTACATGGTGATCCCCTCGAGCAGGCCCTTGAGGATGTCCCCGCGCGCGGTCGCCAGCTTCAGCCCGATCAGCACGCCGGACGAGTCGTCGACGAACTCGGGCGGGCCGGTCGGCGCGAAGTGGGGCAGGGCGAGGATGGAGGACACGCCGGATGGCATCTCCGCGATCAACTCGGCGTAGATGTCGCGGCCCTCGCGCGCGGCCGCCTTCCGGTCCAGGCTCGCGAAGGTGTCGCGGTACCACTTGAGCACGGAACCGCCGTGGTTGAAGATGAAGCTGACATAAGAACCGGGCACCGCGTGGTGCTCGGTGTTCAGGCCGAGGGAGATCATGCGCGCGGGGTCGGGGCGTTGGTCGAACACGGGGGTGAGGCAGACGAACGTGCCCATGCCGTACATGGCGCGGCCTGCAGTGATCGCGCCGCAGCCGACCGCGTTGGCGCACTGGTCGTGGGTGCCCATGGCAATCAGCGCGCCCGCGGGCAGCCCAAGCTCGTCTGCGACGGCGGGCGCGACCTGCCCGACGAGGGTCCCGGCCTGGCACAGGGCCGGCAACTTTGCGCGGTCCAGCTCGCCCCACGCCAGCAGACGGTCGGACCAGTCCTGCTCGTCGACGTCGAACAGCAGGGAGCGATTCGCCAACGCGTAGTCGAGCACGGGGTCCGCGCCGAGCATGAACGACACGAAACCCGCCCAGTGGAGCAGGTAGTCCGCCGACTCGTACAGGTCGGGCTGGTTCTCCTTGATCCACTTGAGCTTCGGGAGCGAGTAGTGGTTGCCGAGCGTGTTGCCGTTGAGACGATACAACTCGGCGTCGGGGAGCGCGTCGGCCAGCGCGGGCAGGTAGCGCGCGCCGCGCACGTCAAAGTTGAGGATGGAGGGGCCGAGGATGCGCCGGTCCCGCGTGACGGGCACGACGGCCTCGCCCATCGACGACACGGCGAGCGCCTTGACCGGGCCGGCCTTGCCCGCCGCGGCCGCCACCGCGCCCCGGATCGTGCCCTTGATCTTCTCCCACACGTCGACGGAGTCGAGCTGCGCCCAGCCCGGGTGCGGCCGCTCCATATCGTACTCTTCGTAGGCGACCGACAGCAGATCTCCGCGTTCGGAAAAGACCGCGGACTTGCAGCCGCTGGTGCCAACGTCGATGCCAAGCAGGGTCATCTTGGGCCTCCCATTTCGAAGACGTCCGCCATGCGCAGACCTTCGATTCACTACCGCCAGACCTCGGAGGTCGCCTCAGCTTCGCTGAGGGTGAAGACCTCCGAGGTCTCTCGTTCGACCTAACCTGCGACCTGGTCGCGCAGCCCGCCGATGCGGAACCAGTCGGTCAGCAACTCGTAGGTCCGCGCGTAGCACGCTTCCTGCGCCTTCTCGACGTCGCCCGACGCGCGCAGCCCATGCTCGTACGCCTGGCGGATTTCCGTGCCGACGTTGACCTTGGTGATGCCGCGCTTGAACGAGCCGAGGACGTATTCCTGGCGGATGCCGGAGCCGCCGTGGAGCACGAGGGGCCGGCCCGTCGCGTCGCTCAGCGCGCCGAGTTGCTCCAGGTTGAGCTGCGCCTCGACCTTCTTCTGGTCGCGCGCGCCCGCAGCGATGGCGCCGTGGATGTTGCCGATGGCAACCGACAGCCAGTCGCAGCCGCTCTCGGCGGCGAAGCGCCGGGCCTCCTCGACGTCGGTGAAGCCCTTGCCGGAGGCGAACAACTCTTCGTAGGGGGGCATGGGCCCCGACTCGTGGCCCAGCACCGCGCCCAGCTCGGCCTCGACGGGCCGGCCATGCGCGTGGCCAAAGTTCGCGACTTCTGCGGTGACGCGGATGTTCTCGTCGAGGGAGAGCCGCGACCCGTCCACCATGAGCGACTCGTAGCCGAGGCTGACCGCTTCGCGGAAGACCGGCATGTAGTCGACGCGTTCGTGGTCTTCGTCGATGACTGGGACGTGATCCAGGTGCAGGCGGACGTGCGCCCGGTCGGCCCACCTGGCGAACTCCTCCGCCACCGCGGCCAGGCTCTTGGACTCGAACTTCATCCATTCGAGCCGCGCCACCTCGATCAGGGAGAACGCGTCCGCGTCTTTAACCGCCTTCGTCACCGGCTGCATCATGGGCAGGTAGGGTATGTTGAAGGCCGGGACGCCCACGCCGAGTTCGCGGGCGCGCAGCATGATATCGCCAACGTTGAGCATGTGGTTAAGCTCCGTGCTCCTGCCGCAGCAGGGTTTGGGGGAGTGAAATGTCAAAGCCGAGATAATGGCCGAGCGCCTCGTTGAGCGGGCGGACGACCTTACCCGGCGTGATGCTGACGTGGTGCCGGTGACCGTGCCTGCCGATGTGGAGCAGCACGTCCTGCAAGTGTGGGATCTCTGCGACGCCCGCCACCCCGAAGAACTCGGGCGGAATCCACTCACCGGTGATTTTGCCCTCGCCCAGGTACATCTTGATCCGCCCGGCTTCGGTCAGCAGGCTGGTGAACGTGAAGTCCATCGGCTTAAGCCGGCCCTGGTTGCAGCCGAAGCCGCGCCCCTCACCGACCGTCCCCATGAGAATCAAGTGATCCGTAATGCGGCCGCCCGGCTCCATCAGGCTCGCCGGCGCGGGGCCGCAGTGGAAGAGGATGCACTTGTCGTCCTCGTCCTTATAGTTGTTGTTCCAGTCCATGCAGGCAGGCGGGTTGTACGACGCGAGGCTAATTGCCTTCATGGCGATGGCGTTGCCGAGGTCGACTTCGCACGACGCGGCCAGGCCCTCGTCGTTGAGCGCGCCCATCGCGACGCACGGCGAGATGCCGAACTCGCTCTGGATCTCCGTCCAGCAGCGCACGGCCATTGCGTCGAGCCGCATCTCCGCGGCGAGCCCGTCGAGCACTACTGCCAGCCGGACAATGGAGTCGAACGCGGTCCCCGGCACGGCCTCCCAGTTCGAGTAGCCGCCCAGATGGGCCATCTTGGCCTTGTATGCGTCGGTCTCCGGCTTGACCCCGCGCATACGGGCGAAAACGTCGGACATGTCGACGGTTTCGACGGTGATGCCGTGCCGCTGGAGCGCGACTTCGTCGATGCGGACGGTCTTGAACGGGGTGGTGCGCGCGCCGATCGCGCCGACTGTCATGCCCTTGATCCCGCGCACGACGCGACAGACGCGGTCGAACTCGTCGATGACGGTCTTGAAGCGGTCGGAGCAGGGATGGACGGTGTGGGGCGCGGTCGCGGTGAACTTGACCTGGTACTGCTGGAAGACGTCCATGATCGAAATCTTCCCGCAGAACGAGTCGCGGCGCAGGTCGGGCGACATCTTGTCAAGTTCGTCGGGGTACGCCTGGATCATGATGGGCACACCCGCCTCCTGCAAGGCGGCCACCGCGCCCGTCTCGTCGCCGAAGTTGGGCAGGGAGACGATGACGCCGTCGAACTTGCCGCGGTTCTGGCGTAGGAAGTTGGCGTACACCTCGCCTTCGAGGGGCGTCTCCACTGCGCCGTAGCGAGTGGCGTCCGCGTCGAGCATCAACACCTCATGCCCGAGGCCGCGCAAGGCCGACGACACCTCCTCGCGCGCGGACTTCCGGCCGGTGGCTGTTGACCTCAAGCGCGGGCGCAGGCTCACCTGCCAGTCGCGCTTCGATCAGCGAGTTCAGCCGGCGCACCGCCTCCCCACCGACCGCTTTGAGATCCTGGTTGACCGTGGTAAGGGGCGGCCAGAAATACGCGGACTCGTGCAGATTGTCGAACCCGGCGACGGCCAGGTCCTGGGGCACGCGGCGGCCGGCGAGGTGCGCCGCGCGCAGCACGCCGAGGGCCATCTGGTCATTGCCCGCAAAGACCGCATCGAGGTCCCGGTGGCGCCGGAGCAACTCGTTCAGCCCAATCTCGCCGCTGCTGGCATACCAGTCACCGACGAACACCTGCGACTCCTCGCACGGCAGACCGGCTTCCGCCAGCGCTTCCTCCCAGCCTGCGCGCCGTTCCTGCGCTTCCCACCAGTCGGCCGGCCCGGTGATGTGGCCGATGCGAGTGCGTCCGCGCTCGATGAGGTGCTGCGTCGCAAGCCAGGCGCCATGGCGGTTCCCCGCGGCTACGGCATAGATTCCGGGACGCGGGGCCATGCTCATGAAGACAATCGGAGGCAGGCGGTCGAAATCCTCGTCGTTCAGCCAGTCGCGGTTGTCGCTGATCTCAGGCACGGCCCAGATGATACCGTCCACCTGTCTGCCGGCGAGCATGGCGAGCGCGCGGTTGGTCTGGCCGCGGTCGAGCCAGGGGATCAATTCGAGGATAACGGAATAGCCGTGGCGGTCGGCTTCGCGCTCGATGCCGGTGACCGCCTGGGAGGGGCCAAAATACTCGAGGCCCGACGCGACGACGGCGATCGTGTCGCTTCGCCGGTTGATCAGGCTGCGCGCGAGGATATTGGGGTGGTAGCCCAGCTCCTCAATGACCTGGAGCACACGCTCTCGTGTGGCGGGAGCGACGGGCCGTTTGCCGGTAAGCACGTTGGAGACGGTGCCGGGTGAAACATGGGCCCTGCTTGCGACATCTTTGACGGTCGGCATGGCGATGACCTCGGGCGGGCGCGTGAAGTGGGAACGCACCGGCAGTATATCAAAAAACCTTTTAAGGTGTCAAGGGGTGGAACATCGTTTGTGACCGAAAAGGCAAGGACGGGAATCTTCGCACGTTGCGGCCTTGCGGACGCGCTTATAATGCTGGTAAGACGCGCAGTTTGAGAGGATGAGGATGGAACGACGAGCGTTGAGGCGTTGGGTTTGGGCGGCCATTGCCCTGATTGCGACCTTTGGAGTGGTGGGGCAAGTGTATGCTTCTGCCACTCGTCCCGAGGCTCCGGCTTCTTTCCTGGCTGTGTTGGTGGAGGTTTTCAACTACTGGACCGTCCAGACCAACACGCTCGTCGCGCTCGCCTGCGGCGTTCCGCTGCTCTTCCCGACAAGCGCAGCGGGCCGCTTCTTCACAAAACCGGTGGTGCGGATGGCGCTCGCCATCTACATCGCCACCACCGGCATTGTCTATCTCATTCTTCTCGCCGGGCTGTGGAGCCCCACCGGCTTCCAGAGGTTGGTGGACATTATCCTCCACTATGTGACGCCCCTGCTGTACCCGCTGTCGTGGCTCCTGCTCGACGACCACGGGCAGTTACGGTGGCGTGATGTGCCGGTGCTGCTGGTTTACCCTCTTATCTTCGTGACGTACTCGCTGATTCGCGGCGCAATCGTGGATTTCTACCCGTACCCATTCATCGACGTCAACGCGCTGGGTTACCCCCAGGTGCTGATTAACTCCGCCGCGTTGGCCGTCATCTTCATGCTGGCCGGCGCGGCGCTGGTTGCGGTCGATCGCGCGCTGGGACGCCGGCAACAGGTCGCGGCCACGGCATAGCGCATGGCGCGTGGCTTGCAGGTTCGGAAGGGAGGCGCCAACGATGACGGGTTTTGACTGGCTGCGCGAACTCGCCGCGCTTTTCCCGCCCGCGCGGCTGCTCACTTCGCATGCGGCCGTTAACCCCTACGAGTCGGACGCGCTCACGGCTTACCGCGCGCGGCCGGCTGCGGTCGTCCTGCCCGAAACCCAGGATGAAGTCGTCGAAATCGTGCGCATCTGCGCGCGACACGGCGTTCCGTTT
>JALOOB010000033.1 GCA_025454635.1 Anaerolineae bacterium | reverse complement strand
CCGCCCCCTGCGGCCATGATCTCCATGTAGGTGGCGCCGCCGATGCGCAGCTCGAACTCGCCTGCCCGATCGCCAGCCCACGGGAGGTGGGTGTGCGGGTCGACGAAGCCGGGGATGACGGCGGCGCCCCGGGCATCAAGTGTTTCGGATGCCTTTACGGCGTCCGAAACCATGCGCGCCGGACCAACGGCGACGATGCGCCCGTCGCGAGCGGCGAGCGCGCCGTCTGCCACGATGCCCAGTTCGCGCATCTGCGCGCCGCGGCGCGGGCCTGCCGCGCCGGCCAACGTGACGAGTTGGCCGATGTTGTGGATGAGCAAGTCGGCTTCCATTGCGACCTCCGCCGACAATGATAGGCATATCCTTCGTTATAAGCCAGTTTAAGGGCGTTATCTTTGCGAAAAACCCGGTAAGCTGTGTTACAATAATGGTTCAAGGAGATCAAGTGGCTGGTTGGCCGGTAGTTGGACATGAGTGGGCGACCGATCTGCTGGCGCACGCGGTGCGCAGCGGGCAGGTGAGCCATGCCTACCTCTTCGTCGGGCCGGACCAGATTGGGAAGCTGACGCTGGCGCGCGCGTTCATGCAGGCCATGCTCTGCGACCGCGCGGAAGGGCCGCCGTGTGTCGACCCGAGCGACATGTGCCGCGCGTGCCGCCGGGTGGCGGAAGGCCGCTACCCCGACGCGCAGGTCATTGCCGCGGAGAAGAACTGGATCCAGATCGATCAAGTGCGCACCTTGCTGACCGACGCGGCCATCGCGCCGCTGGAGGGGAAGCGCAAGGTGTTCGTGATCCGCGAGATCGAGCGCGCAACACCCGCCGCAGCCAATGCCCTGCTTAAGACGCTGGAGGAGCCCCCGCCGCACGTCGTGCTGTTGCTGACCAGCGACCGCCGCGACCTCGTGCTGCCGACGGTGCTGTCGCGCTGCCAGATCCTCAGCCTCCGGCCGTTGCCAGTTGAGCGGGTGCGGACCGCGCTGCAGGAGCGGTGGGGGGTGGAGGAAGACCAGGCGGCGCTCCTGGCGCGACTGAGCGGGGGGCGCCTTGGCTGGGCGGCGCAGGCGGCGACTGAGCCCCGCGTCTGGCAGACGCGAGCGAAGTACCTGGATGATCTCCTGGCCCTGACTTCCGGTGGCCACGTCGAACGACTGGCCTATTCCGAATCCCTCAGCCGCGCCAATGATGGCGTGGAAGTGGCCCTTGGCTTATGGGCCGGCTGGTGGCGAGACCTGCTGCTGATCCAGAACGGACAGGCGGAGGCCTTGCTGAATCTCGACCGCAAAGCGCAGCTCGTCCAGCAGGCGGCGCTGTACCGGCCGGAACAGGCGCAGGCGGCGCTGGTAGACCTGATGCGCACGCTGCGAAGGGTGCGCGGGAACGTCAATTTGCGCCTTGCGCTGGATGTGCTGCTGTTGCGGCTGCCGAGACCGGCCGTAAGCTGACTTCTCCCCCGGCGCTGCTGACGGCGGCGCGCCGTCCTCTGCCGCGGCGGAGAGGACGGCGGATAGGAGCGAACTTTATGCCAACAGTGGTTGGTGTGGCATTCAGACCGGTTACAAAAGTGTACTACTTCGACCCGCAGGGGTTGAGCGATCTCGTGGCGGACGAATACGTGGTGGTGGAGACGTCGCGCGGGCGCACGCTCGGGCAGGTGGTGTTCAGCCCGCGGGAAGTTGACGACTCGGAGGTGGCCGGCGCGCTGAAGCCGGTGGTGCGGCGAGCGAGCGCGTGGGACATGGTTCAGGCCGACCAGATGGCGCACCGCGAGCCGGAAGCGCTGCAGGTCGCGGTCGGTCGGGCGCAAGCGCTCGGCATGAACATCAAGATCAGCAACGTGGAGTTCAGCTTTGACGGGTCGAGCGCGGTCGTCTACTTCACGTCGGACCAGCGCGTCGATTTCCGCAACCTGGTCCACGATCTGTCGCAGCAGTTGCGGACGCGCGTCGAGATGCGCCAGGTTGGCGTCCGCGACGAGGCCAAGTTCATCGGCGGGTTCGGGAAGTGCGGGCGGGAGCTGTGCTGCTCGACCTGGCTGCGCGAGTTCACACCTGTAAGCATCAAGATGGCGAAGACGCAGGACCTGCCTTTGAACGCGCCGGAAGTGTCAGGCGTCTGCGGCCGGTTGCTGTGCTGCCTGGCGTATGAGAACGATTTCTACGCCGAGGCGCGCAAGCAGATGCCGCGGGTGAATAGCTTCGTCGAGACGCCCGATGGGGTGGGCAAGGTGAAGCAGGTGCATGTCCTGGCGAACACCATCACGGTGCTCGTGGAGGGGCCGAACGAGACGCGGAGCTGGGTGCAGATGCCGGCGCCGGAGCCGCAGTTCAGCGTGCCGGTGGGACGGCCGGCGCTCCAAGATGACGATGGGGCGGAGGGCATGGAGGTCGCAGCGGAAGCGGCCGACGCGCTTGACGCGCAGGACGGGATGGATGCGCCCGGCGAGGATACGATTCCGCGGCGCGAGCGGGGCCAACAGCAGATGCCCGACGAGGAGAGCGATACTGGTCCGCGCGGTGGCAGCCGGAGGCGGCGCAAACGATAGCGCGTTCGCTGAAAGAACAAGCGGACAGCTTGACGGGCTGTCCGCTTGGTTTCTGCCTCACCGGGACCAGGGCTCGCTAGACCTGGTTTCGGGGGGTGATGATCATCTTTACCGCAGTGCGGTCTTTGCCTTCGATATCAATTTCCACGAACTCGGGATAGCAAACGATGTCGATCCCGTCGAGCAAGAGATAGTTCCGGGCGATGGCAATGGCCTTGATGGCCTGGTTGACGGCGCTGGCGCCGATCGCCTGAACTTCCGCGTGTTTGTGATCGCGCATAACGCCAGCGATGGCGCCTGCGACGGCCGTGGAGCGAGAATGAGCCGAAACTTTGATGACGTCCATGGCTGGCTCCCTTTGCGCATTAATGCGGCCTGTCAAATGTGCTGCGAGCTCCGTCGACCGATCCACCATGTCAATATCAAGCGTCATTTTACTCCATACTCCGTCCAAGATCAAGAAGCGTTGCAACGCGTTTAGCCGATTTTTGCGGCAGGGACGGCAAATGCGCGGCAAGACGATACGCGCGACCCGCAAACGGGCGAGAGCTTGAGCTTGAGAATTCTGCTTGTCTCAAAAGCGCTCGTCGTCGGCGCTTATCAGCGAAAGCTGGAGGAACTTGCGCGGCAACCGCAGATCGAGCTGGTTGCCGTAGTGCCCCCGAATTGGCGCGATGGATGGCTCGGTCCGGCGACGACGCTGCAACGCGCGCACACGGAAGGCTACGAACTCATCGTTGCGCCCACGCGTTTTAACGGCGACTTCCACCTCCACTACTACCCGACGCTCCCGCGCATATTGGCCGAAGTGCGACCTGACGTCCTGCACATGGACGAAGAGGCCTACAACCTCGCGACGTGGCTGGCGCTGAGAGCGGCGGAGCGACAGCGAATCCCGGGGTTGTTCTTCACCTGGCAGAACCTTAAACGCACGTATCCGTGGCCTTTCCGGTATTTCGAACAGGCCAATTATCGGGCGGCCCGGTACGCAATTGCCGGCAATCCGACCGCGGAGCGGGTTCTGCGGGAGAAGGGCTACACAGGCCCCCTCGCGGTGATCCCGCAATTTGGCGTCGATCCGGCGCTGTATGCGCCCTCCGGGCTGCATACGAATGTTAAACGCCAAAGCGCGGTAATTGGTTACGCAGGAAGACTTGTTCCTGAAAAGGGAGTTGACGTTCTGCTGCGCGCGTGCGAGGGGCTGGGTCGGAACGGCTGGAGCGTCGAAATCCTGGGCGACGGCCCCGAGCGGCCACGGCTGGAGGCGCTGGCGCGGGAGCGCGGGATTGGCGACCGGGTGCGCTTCCTGGGCCAGGTTCCGTCGACGCAGGCGCCCGACTATTACCGGCGGATGGACGTGTTGGTTCTGCCTTCGTTGAGCCGGCCGAACTGGGTCGAGCAGTTTGGCCGGGTGCTGATCGAGGCGATGGCGTGCGGCGTGGCAGTGGTTGGGTCTTCGAGCGGTGAGATTCCGTGGGTGGTGGGCGACGCAGGGGTGATCTTTCCAGAGGGCAACGTGGAAGCGTTGCGGGACGTTCTAACCGGCTTGCTGGCCGACGAGGGACGCCGCGACGAACTGGCGCGGCGAGGGCGGGAGCGCGTGCTGGCGCAGTTCACGCAGGCGCAGATTGCGGCGGCGACGGCGGCAGTGTACCGGGAGATGGCTGGCTGATTGGGCGCGAGATTAGGCGGAACTTGTTAGACTCTGCTGGAGCGGGGGCCCCTTCGACTGCGCTCCGCCGGCGAGGCCGGCGTTCGCTCCGCTCAGGATGCTTGTGACTCTGTCACGGGCAACGGCCGGTGGGGTCTCCTGGTGGGTTGGAGCGCGACGCGAGGCGGTGCTATAATGGTCAATGTGACAGCCCGCAACGAGCGACCATGCCGCGTGGGCCTGGATGCGCATCTGCTGTCGCTGACGCAAACTTACCGCGCGGCCGGCATCAACGGTTACATCTTCGAGGTGTTGAACCGTCTGCCGGCCCATGCGACCGGAGACCCACCGCTCGAATTTGTCGCCTATCTGCGGGAGGGCGCGTATCGCGCGCCTGCGGGGCTGCGAGTGGAGCGGAGCCGGTGGGATACAGCGAATCCGTGGCGGCGCATCGCGTGGGAGCAGTCGGCGCTGGCCGCGGCGAGCAGGAAGTTGGACCTGCTGCACGGCATGGCGTTCGCGACGCCGCTTGCCGCGGGCTGCCCGACCGTGGTGACCGTGCATGATCTCAGCTTTCTGAGATTCCCGCAGGCATTTCGCCGCGCGAACCGCGTCTACCTGAGCGCGCTGACCCGAATGTCGACGCGAAGCGCCACACGCGTGATTGCCGGCTCGGAGAGCACGCGCCGGGATGTGATGGAGTTGTGCGGGGTTCCGCCCGAGCGCGTCGTGACGGTGCCTTACGGGGTGAGCGAAGCCTTCACGCCCGCGCCAGCGGCGGAAGCGGCGGAGTTCCGGCGGCGCAAGGGCCTGCCGGACCAGTTCATCCTGTTCGTGGGCACGCTCGAACCGCGCAAGAATATCGGCCGGTTGCTCGAGGCTTACGCCGTGTTGCGGACGCGTGAGGGCGCGCGCGCAACCCCGAAGCTGATCATCGCCGGGGGCAAGGGCTGGTTTTACGAGAGCCTTTTCTCGCGAGTGGCCGATTTGGGCCTGACCGATGCCGTCCTATTCCCGGGGTACGTGCCGGGCGATGAGTTGGCCTGGTGGTACCGGTCGGCGTCGATGTTCGTTTTCCCGTCGCTGTTCGAGGGCTTCGGACTGCCCGTGCTGGAGGCGCTTGCCTGCGGCACGCCGACAATTACCTCCAACGTATCATCTCTGCCCGAGGTGGCCGGCGATGCTGCCCTGCTGGTCGATCCCTATGACACTGAAGCGCTGGTCCATGCGATGACGCGCCTGCTGCGTGAGCCTGAACTGCGCGCCCGGCTGTCTGAGGCAGGAGTGAGTCAGGCGAAGCAATTCCCCTGGTCGAGAACCGCGGCGGAGACGGTCGCGGTGTATCGCGCTGCGCTGAGTGCGGCGCGTGAAAGGGGGCGGTGAGGTGTCACCTGAAACCGCAGCGCGGGACTCTGTGGCCGGTGAGGCCCCGGTGGACGGAGCGCTGCCGCGCCGCCGGTTTGAGGCCGACGAACCGCTGTGGGGCGAGAACGCGGCCGGCGACGTCCGGTCCTGGATGCCGTGGGTGACCGTCGTAACGGATATCCTTCTCATCAACGTCGCGTTTCTGATCGCATACTGGTTGCGATACGAGCTTCAGCTATTCCGCACCGTTGACCCCGCAAACGACGTCCCCTACTCGGTCTACCTGCCGATGGTGGCGGTCCTGACCGTTCTCCTCGTCCTGACGAACAAGCGCGAGGGCGCGTATGATGTGCGCCGCGGGCGGCCCTTCTTCGACGATCTGTACGGCCTGTTGAACGCGACGACAACCGCGATTATGCTGATGGTCGTCGTAGTCTTCTTCTACCGGCGCCTCTTTTACTCGCGCGTGATCTTCATCTACGCCGGCATCCTGATCATTGTCTTGCTTGGGCTGGCGCGCCTGGTGCGCAACATGGCGCTTACGCGGATGCGCGCCGCGGGCAAGGGGGTCGACCGGGTGTTGATTATCGGCGCGGGCGAGGTGGGGCGCACGGTGATGCGCAACCTGATCGCGCAGCCCGAGTTGGGCTACCGGGTCGTCGGTTTTCTGGACGACGATCCGATTAAGAGCGGCGCGGACATTGGCCCGATTCGGGCGCTGGGTTCGCTCGACGCGCTGCCGGCCGCGGTGAAAGAGAACGAAATCGACCAGGTGATTATCACGCTGCCGTGGCAGTATCACCGGAAGGTGATCCGGCTCGTCACCGAGGCGGAGCAATCGGGCGTGCGCGCGCGTGTCGTGCCGGACCTCTTCCAGTTGAGCCTGGGCGGGGTGGACGTGGAGGCCATCAACGGCATTCCCCTGATCAGCGTGAAGGGGAGCGCGCTGACCGGCCTGAACCGCGCGCTCAAGCGCATCGTCGACGTTGCGATCTCGGGCACCGCGCTGGCGCTGATCTCGCCGCTGTGGGGCATGATTGCGCTCGCCATCAAACTGGACTCTCCGGGCCCGATCCTGTTCCGGCAGGAGCGCATCGGGATGCGGGGCAAGCCGTTTACGGTGTTCAAGTTCCGCTCGATGCGCGTCGACGCTGAAGAACAGCTGGCGCGGCTGCGCGAGTTGAACGAGGCTTCGGGGCCGCTGTTCAAGGTGCGCGAAGACCCGCGGCGCACGCGCGTGGGGCGTTTTATCCGGCGCACGAGCCTGGACGAACTGCCCCAACTGATCAACGTGCTGCGCGGGGAGATGAGCATTGTGGGTCCGCGGCCCGGGCTGGCGAGCGAGGTCGCGCAGTATCAGGACTGGCACCGCAAGCGGCTGGCCGTGCTGCCCGGAATCACCGGTTTGTGGCAGGTGAGCGGCCGGAGCGAACTGACCTTCGACGAAATGGTCATGCTCGATATTTACTACGCCGAGAATTGGTCGCTGGGGCTGGACCTGCGCATTATGATCCGCACGGTGCCCCAGGTTCTGTTCGGCGACGGCGCCTACTAACAGGCGGCGGGGAGCCCTTTTCGCCACCCTACGGAGTCATGCCACATGAGCGAGCCATACGTTGCGGAGTTCGAGTCGGGCCCGTTGGCGGGCCTGACGCGGCTGACGCGGGAACTGGTCCGCATCCCGAGCCTTCCGGGGAAGGAGGGACCGGTCGCGGCGCTGTTGTCGGAGACGATGCGGGAATGCGGGTTTCACCGGGTGTGGACGGACCGCGCGGGCAATGTGATCGGCCATTACGAGGGCCGCGGCGGCGACGGCCCGACGCTGCTGTTCGACGGGCACATGGACACCGTCGATATCGGCGACACCAGCGCGTGGCAGCATGATCCATTCGGCGGGGAAATCGTCGACGGCAACCTGTACGGGCGCGGCGCGGCGGACATGAAGGCGGCGCTCGCGGCAATGGTGTACGGCGTGAAGCTGCTGGCGGACCAGGGCGCGCGGCCTAACGGCAACATCGTCGTCGCGTTTGTCGTGCAGGAGGAGCCGTGCGAGGGGGTGGCCGTCCGACACCTGATCGAGGGCGAGGGGCTGGATCCGCAGGCGGTGGTGCTGGGCGAGCCGACGAGCCTGGGGTTGTACCTGGGACAGCGCGGGCGGGTGGAGCTCAAGGTGTCGACCTACGGGAAGGCGGGCCATGCGGCGTTGCCGCAGGAGAGCGTCAACGCGATCTCGGCGGCGGCGCGCCTGATCTTCGGGATCGAGTTGCTGGGTCTGCAATTGCATACCGACCCGCAAATGGGCACGGGCTCGATCGCGGTAACGCAGATCGCTTCGAGCGCGGGCAGTCTCAACTCGATCCCGGAGTTGTGCGAGTTGATTATCGACCGGCGGCTGACGCTGGGCGAGACCGAAGCGCGCGCGGTGGCGGAACTGCAAGGCATCATCAACCGCGAGCGCATCAAGGCAGACATCAGCGCGTTGACTTATGAGATGGTCACATACACCGGCTACTCGCAAGCCGGCCGCAAATACTTCCCGCCCTGGCTGGTTTCGGAGGATGATCCGGTGGTTCGGAAGGCGGCGCGCGGCCTGGAGCGCGTGCTGGGCGCGCGGCCGAAGCTGGGCATCTGGCCCTTCTCGACGGACGGCGCGTACACGATGGGCGCATGCGGGATCCCGACGATCGGTTTTGGTCCCGGGGACGAGCGGCTGGCCCACACCACGGACGAGCGCGTGCGGCTTGCCGACGTGGCGTTGGCCGCGTCAGGTTATGCGCAGCTCGCCATGGAGCTTTTGAGGTAGTTCAGGCATGCGCTATTCAAGCAATGGAGACGGTGCGCAGCATCGGGACGCAGGACGATATTCGGCCGGCCCGCGCGACCTGCCGCGCGTCACGATCCTGACGGCGAACGTCGGCGGGGGGCACATGGCTGCGTCGCGCAGCCTGATTGAAGCGCTGGACGGCAAGGCTCATGTGAAGCAGGTGAGCATGATCGACGATCATGCTCCGTTTCCGCTCAACACGTGGGGTCCAACGTACGCGCCCTGGGTCAATTACACGCCGTGGCTTTACCGGCTGGTGTACCGTTTCGGAGCGTCCCGGGAGCGCATTGTCACAACCCAGAAAGCCTTTTATCCCCTGTTGCGGAGTTACGTCGCCAGCATGGTGCGTCCGAACGAGGCGGACCTCTTTATCAGCGTGCACCCGCTTGAAATCGAGATGCCGCTGTGGTTGATGGCGGAGACCGGTCAACGCGTGCCCTTTGCGACCGTGGTGACGGACCCGGTGACCGCGCCCTTGGCGTGGTTCTGCCCGGACGTCGACTTGTGCGTGGTGGCAACGCAGCCGGCTTACGAGACGGGGCTCTCGTGTGGGCTCACGCCGGACCGGCTCAAGCTGATCGGCCTGCCCATTCGGCGCGCGTTTGGGGAGATGCAGGGCCGCGACAAGAGTGACCTGCGCGCGCGGCTGGGGTTGGCGCCGAAGAAGTCGTTGGTCCTGATGTCGGGGGGCGGCGCGGGGATCGGGCGGATCGTGCCGATGGCGCGGGCGGTCGCGAAGCGGCTGGCGCAGCAGGAGCGCGACGTCCAGTTGGCGATCGTGGCGGGCCGCAACAAGGAGTTGCAGCGCCGGCTGGGGCGCCAGAAGTGGCCGATCCCGGTGCGCGTGCTGGGATTTGTCGACAACATGGCCGAATGGATGAGGGCGAGTGATCTGCTGCTGACGAAGGCGGGGCCGGGCATGTTGGCGGAGGCTGCGTGCCTCGGCTTGCCGGTCGTGATTACGGACTTCATCCCCGGGCAGGAGATCGGCAACGTGTCGTGGGTCGTGAAGAACGGCGCGGGGCTGTACGAGCACGAAATCGAGGGCATTGCGGCCGTTGTCGGCGAACTGCTGCGGCCGGGAAACCCAACCCTGGAGATGATGAGCGCGCAAGCGAGAGCCATGGCGCGGCCGAATGCGTCGGACGAGATCGTTGCGGCAACGCTGCGGCTGATCGAGCGGTAAGCGGGAGTGGGCGACTGAAGATTGAAGATTAAAGATGGAAGATGTTTCTGCGCATCTTCCAGGTTCGATCTGCAACCCTTGAGGAAAGGAACGGCGATGGGCACGGCTGAACTAAGCTGGAAAGGCGGCATGACGTTCGAGGGTCTGGCCGCGTCGGGCCACGCGGTGACGATGGATTCCACCGCAGATGTGGGCGGGAATGATTCCGCGGCCCGGCCGATGGAGGTGCTGCTGTTTGGAGTGATGGGCTGCACGGCGATGGACGTGGTTAGCATCCTCCGCAAGAAGCGCGAGCCGCTAGAGGACTTCAAGATCCTCGCCACGTTTGAGCGGTCGCCGGAGCACCCGAAGAAGTACACGCGCATCCACCTCGAATATGTCGCGTATGGGGACGTGAACATCAAGTCGCTGGAGCGCGCGGTGGAGCTGTCGGAGTCGACGTACTGCGGGGCCATCGCGACGGTGCGCGGGGTGGCGGAAGTCACGAATAGCTGCCGCGTCGAAGCGGTGACGCCGGTCGCGTGACCGGGGGGCGCAGAGAAAGCGCCTTCTCCGGCAACCACGGATATGCGGAAGCGGCCATTCCTGTGGCTATTGCTCGGCCTGACGCTGGTCACCGCAGCGCTCGGCGCGTACCTTTGGCATGAGGCGAGGCAGGACGCGGCGGCAAAGGTCGCAGAGCAGTCGCGGCCGGCCCTAACCGGCGCGTCGCGGTCTGTCGCGCCCGACTTCGAGTTGACGACACTGGACGGGCAGCGGGTGACGCTGCGGGACCTGCGAGGGAAGGTCGTGTTGCTCAACTTCTGGGCGACCTGGTGCCCGCCGTGCAAAGCCGAAATGCCTGACCTGCAGGCGCTTTACGAGGAGCACGGAGACGCGCAGGATTTCGTGGTGGTCGGGGTCAATTTCCAGGAAGCGGTTGCGTCGGTCGAAGCGTTTGTTCGGGAGCGGGGGCTAACCTTCCCGGTGTGGCTGGATGGGCAGGGCGACGCGGGCGCGAAGCTGGGCGTGCGCGGGCTGCCCGTCTCGTTCATTATCGACCGGGAAGGGTATATCCGGGACGCGTGGAACGGGCAAATCGCGCGCGAGGCGATGCTGGCGCGGCTGAAGTTGGTGTGGTGAATCGCTTGTTAAGAAGCTGTTTGCAAAGTCGCTGATTGGTTCTGCGGACCGGCGATTGATGGCCGGGCGGGATGGGGGCAGAGGCAGCATCCAGAGTGGAGGGCGACGGTCTTTTTCGCCGCATGGAGTCGAAGGACGCGGCCCGCTCGGCGCGCCCGCTTTGCATCCTTCGACTGCGCTTCCTTCGGTCGCTCCGCTCAGGATGCTGCGCTACATTCGCCCTCAATCTGAAACGCGGCCGCTTTACTAAATTTGCTTGACTGCTTCGGCCACCGGTGTTACAATGCCCGCATCGATACCCGAACGCGCTTGCCTGCGCGGACAGGAGGTGGTGGGCGGAGCAATTTCCATAAGGCCCGCGCCAGTGACATTCCCCGTATTGCGTTTCAACTCTAACGGAGGAGATTCAGAATGCGCAAGAACGTGTCACTCCTGGTTACCGTCCTGGTGCTGCTGTCGGTCGCGCTGACCGCATGCGCGCCGGCGACGACTGCCCCGAGCGGGGGGCAGCAGCCTGCTGCCACAACCGCGCCGGCGCAAGGCGGCGAGACGCAGCCCGCGGCCGGCGGGAAGCTCGAAATGTTCTCGTGGTGGACCGCGGGCGGCGAGGCCGACGGCCTCAACGCGATGTACGAAATCTACAAGAAGGAACATCCCGGCGTCGAGATCGTGAACGCCACCGTCGCGGGTGGCGCGGGAACGAACGCCAAGGCCGTCCTCTCGACCCGGCTGACAGGCGGCGATCCGCCGGACTCCTTCCAACTCCATGCGGGTCTCGAAGTCGAGAAGTACGAGCCTGAAAAATACCTCCAGGCGCTGAATGACCTGTACGCCAGCGAGGGCTGGGACAAGGCGTTCCCCGCGGACCTCATCACCCTGCTCAAGTACAAGGACAGCTTCTGGGGCGTGCCGGTCAACATCCATCGCTCCAACGTTCTCTGGTACAACAAGCAGGTCCTGGCGGACAACAACATTGAGCCGCCCAAGACCTGGGATGAGTTCTTCGCGGCCGCTGAGACGCTGAAGGGCAAGGGCATCGTGCCGCTGGTGATCGGCACCAAGGAAGGCTGGGAAGCGGGCCACACGTTCGAGACCGTCCTGGCGGGCGTGCTCGGCGCGGACGCTTACAATGGTCTCTGGACCGGCGCCACGCAGTGGACCGATCCGAAGGTGACCGAGGCCCTCGAAACCCTGAAGAAGGTCATGTCCTACGCCAACACCGACTACTCGGCGCTCACGTGGAGCGACGCCGCGCAGTACCTGGTGGACGGCAAGGGCGCCATGCACATCATGGGCGACTGGACGGACGGGTGGTTCACCTCCAAGGGTTACAAGGACTACGGCTGGGCGCCTGTGCCTGGCACGCAGGGCACCTTCGTGGCCCTCTCCGACAGCTTTGCGGCCGCCAAGGGCGCGAAGAACCAGGAGAACCTGGAGAACTGGCTGAAGGTGGCAGGCTCCAAGGCGGGGCAGGAAGCCTTCAACCCGAAGAAGGGCTCGATCTGCGCCCGCACGGACTGTGACCCGGCGCTGTTCAACGAGTACCTCAAGTCGGCGATGCAGGACTGGTCGAAGGATGCCATCGTGCCGAGCGTGGCGCATGGCGCGGCGGCCATCGAGAAGTGGGCCACCGTGTACAAGGATATCCTGACGACCTTTGCGACGAACGGCGACGTGGCGGCTGCGCAGACCTCGCTGCAGCAGGCGTGCGTCGATGCGGGCGTCTGCAAGTAACAACGACACCTGAGTGAGATAACTTTAGTGCGTTAGTGGGCAGGGCGAAGCTCTCCCACTAACGCACTAAAGCACTATCGGACTACCTCACTTCCAGTGGAGGCGACCCGTGCGACAGGTCAGCCGCGACCGCCTGGTTTCGATACTCCTGATTATTCCATCGGTTATCCTGATCGGCGTGTTTGTCTACGGCTTCATCGGGTTCACCGGCTATGCGTCGATGACGAAATGGGCGTCGCTGACGCCGGACTTCACCTTTGTGGGCTTTCAGAACTACGCTAAGCTCTTCACGATTGACCGCTTCCTGATCAGCATGCGGAACACGGTGAATTTCACTGTGTTATTCCTCGCGGCCTGCCTGATTCTGGGGCTGGTCCTGGCGCTGCTGCTTGACCAGAAGGTGAAGGGCGAAGCGGTCTTCCGCAGCATCTTCCTGTTTCCGATGGCGATTTCGTTTATCGTCACCGGCGTGGTGTGGCGGTGGCTGCTGAATCCGGGAACGATGCAGACGGGCAGTTCGGGCGTGAATCTGCTGTTTGAGAAGTTAGGCCTGCCGTTCCTGCGGTCGAAGTGGTTCACAGACCCGACGGTCATCTATATCCGGCCCGAAACTGCGGTCGGACAGTTCCTCAACAACATCGGGCTGGGGTGGATCACGACGCCGTATATCGGCTTTTCCGTTGCGGTGATCTCCCTGGTGATTGCGGCCACGTGGCAGATGTCGGGGTACACGATGGCGATGTACCTGGCGGGATTGCGCGCGGTGCCGGACGAGCTGCGCGAGGCGGCGCGGGTGGATGGGGCGAACGAATTCCAGATCCTGCGCCACATCCTGCTGCCACTGCTGCGGCCAATCACGCTGAGCGCGGTGATTATCCTGGGGCATATATCGCTTAAGATTTTCGATCTCGTCGTGTCGATGACGGGGCCGGGGCCTGCGTTTGCGACGGACGTGCCGGCCTTCTTCATGTGGGACACGACTTTCCGCGGGAACAACTTCGCGCAGGGCGCGGCAATCGCCATCATCCTCCTGATTATGGTGGCTGTGCTCGTGGTGCCGTATCTGCGTTACACCAACCGCCAGGAGGCCGAGCTATGAGCGCGACTGCGACCACCCGGCCACAGGCGGCGGCGCGGAAACGCCCGCCGCTTCGCCCGCAACGCGTTCTGGTGTATGTCGCGCTGATTGCGGCCGCGGCGCTGTTCCTGCTGCCGGTGTACCTGCTGATTGTCACGGGCATGAAGAGCTTTGCGGAGGTCAGCCTGGCGACCATGTGGAACCTGCCGTCGGGCATTCACTTCGACAGCTTCCAGAAAGCGTGGTTCGGGCAGGAGTCCGCGGGGATTCGCGGGCTGAACAGCAACTTCCTGAACAGCATCCTGCTGGCGATCCCCGCCACGATCGGTTCGGCGTTTCTCGGCTCGATCAACGGCTACGTCCTGTCGAAGTGGAAGTTCCCGGGCGCGGATCTGCTGTTTACGCTGATGCTCTTCGGGATGTTCATCCCGTACCAGAGCATCCTCATCCCGCTCGTGCAGGCGCTGCAACGGATGGGGCTGTACGGGTCGCTTCCGGGCCTGATCTTCGTGCACATCGTGTACGGCATCCCGATCACGACCTTGATCTTCCGCAACTACTATGCGGCGATTCCGACTGAATTGATCGAGGCGTCGAAGATCGACGGGGCGAGCTTGCTCGGCATTTACCGGCACATCCTCGTGCCGATCTCCATGCCGGCGTTCGTCGTGGTGGCGATCTGGCAGTTTACGTCGGTGTGGAACGACTTCCTCTTCGGCGTGATCGTGACCAGCCGGCCGAACGTGCAGCCGATCACGGTGGCGCTCAACAACATGGCCGGCTCGTACATTGTGGAGTGGAACGTGCAGATGGCCGGCTCGATCCTGGCTGCGCTGCCGACCCTGCTGGTGTACATCCTGCTCGGGCGCTACTTCATGCGCGGGTTGCTGGCCGGCTCGCTCAAGGGATGACGGCATTATGGATTGAAGATTGAAAATTGAAGATCGACGGGGATAGCTTCGATTTTCAATCTTCAATTCTAAATCTTCAATCTTGGTTGGTCTTCTGTTAGAATACCGGTCGGCGCTCACGCTTGTGGGCGCCGATCCTTGTGTGAGGACGAATCGCGCACCATGATTACCGAGTACTTCGAACGCGTTGCGCGCGTGCTGCCGCAAATCCCTGCGGGGCCGGTAGACCGCATTGTCGACATCATGAAGGACGCGCAGATGAACAAGCGCACCGTGTTCATGATCGGCAACGGCGGCTCCTCCGGCAATGCGTCGCATATCGTTAACGACCTGGTCAAGAGCGCACTGCATCCTGCGCGGCCGCGGTTCCGCGCGATGTGCCTGACCGACAACACGCCCACGCTGACCGCTTACTCGAACGATGAGAGCTATGAGATCGCGCTCGCCAAGCAATTAGAGGCGTTCGCGGAGCCGGGGGACGTCGTATTTGCGTTGAGCGGCAGCGGCAACTCTCCGAACATTATCCGGGCGATGGAGACCGCGCGCGAGATGGGGCTGACGCGCATCGGGCTGACCGGCCGCGATGGCGGCACGCTCGCGCCGCTTTGCGACGTGGCGGTCATCGTGCCGTCGGAGTCGATGCAAATCATCGAGGATGCGCACCTGGTCATTCTCCACGCGATGTTCCTGAAGCTGTTGGAGAAGGAATAGGACGCCGATGACGCAGATAGGGTGGATTAGCAGGATTCTTAAACGATCATACTAATCCACCTCGTCTGCGTCATCGGCGTTGAATTTTAGCCGTATGGACGAACTGCTTCTCGCTTTAGACTATGGCGGCACTAAGCATGCCGCGGCCGTTTTGCGCAGGGGCGAGCGCGCGTGGGCGGCGGGGTGAGCTTCGGCGGCCCCGTGGACGCGCGGCGCGGGGTGGTGAGGCTCTCGCACCATGTGCCGGGGTGGGAAGAGGTCCCGTTGGCGCAGAAGCTGGCCGCGGAACTCCGAGCGCCGACGGCGGTCGACAACGATGCGAACGTGGCGGCGCTCGGAGAGTGGCAATTTGGCGCGGGACAGGGGTGCGACAGCCTGCTTTATGTGACCGTGAGCACGGGCGTGGGCGGGGGCTGGGTTCTGGGCGGGCACATCTGGGGCGGCTCGGACGGCATGGCCGGCGAGATCGGGCACACGATCGTGCGCGCCGGCGGGATGCTCTGCGCGTGCGGCAAGCGCGGATGCGTGGAAGCCGAGGCGTGCGGGCCGGCGATGGCGCGCAAAGCGGTCGAGCGGCTAAGGGCGGATGCGCAAGGCGGTCGTTTGCTCCTGGATCGGGCAGGGGGGCGAGGCAGGGGGGCGACCGGAACGCATCACGGCGGAGCTCGTCGCGCGGGCGGCTGCGCAGGGCGATGCCCTGGCGCTCGAAGCGATGCGCGATGCGGCTGCGGCGTTGGGCGAAGGAATCGCGACGGCGATCAACCTGCTCAATCCCGAGCGGGTCGTGCTGGGCGGGGGCGTGACGAAAGCCGGCGAGACGTGGTGGGCGACGGTGCGCGAATCTGCGCGCGCCGCGGTTTTGCCGCAGGCGCGCGTCGATATTTCGCCGGCGGGTCTGTCTGACGACGCCCCGCTGTGGGGCGCGGCGGCTTTAGCTGACGCGCTGGCAGAAGAGTTGGCTTCTCGTGCTTGAAATCCTTAATCCGAGTATCGCGCGCGGGCGCAACGCGAGGGGTGGCAGGGGGTCATGATCCCCATGATGGTGGAGCTGCTGGGCGAGACGCCGCGAGCAGAGGACACGTCGCAGATCGAAGCGGTCGTGAAGGAGTTCGTCGCGCGGCTGACGGGCAAGCAGACCATCTACCAGATGATCCAGCTGGCGGAGGAGATCAGCAAGCGGGGCGGGACGCCGCGGGAGCCGTTGGAGTACAAGTATCTGTACCTCCGGCGGCTGAACGAGCGGATTGCGGGCCGGATCGAGGGCTTGAAGGCCGGGCGGGTGGTGGCGGACGAGCTGATGGTGCCGGGGAGCCGCTCGGCGCGGCGTGCGCTGCTACCTCGCATCCGGGACGGACGAGCCGTTTGTGCTGGACGAGGCCGCGGCGCTCGGCCTGACGCCCTATTTTGCGGGCATATATGGCGCTAAGGACGACTACAAGACCTTTTCCAAGCGCATCGTGATCGACCGCATCATCGCGGAACACGCGCTGGCCGGGCCGGAGTTCGTGGCGTTCGGCGACGGGTACGTCGAGATCGAAGACACGAAGCGCGTGGGCGGAATCGCGGTCGGCGCGGCGACCGACGAGGCGCGGCGGACGGGCATCGACGAGTGGAAGCGGCAGCGGCTCATCGAAGCCGGCGCCGACATCATCGTGGCCGACTTCTGCGAGCAGGAGCAACTGGTCCGTTACCTGTGGGGAGAATGAGCATGCCGTATCCGCAATTCGATCGCAGCCGCCTGCGCACGCTTCCGCTGCGCGAGCGCGTCCACGACATGATCCTTGACGAGGTGCTTCCGCTCGACGCGGAAGGCGACCGCTTTGCGCACCCCGACCTTGCCGCGGTAGCCGAGCGGATTGCGCAGGCTCGGGAGCGCGGCGCGGCAGTGATTCTGCTGATGGGCGCGCATGTCATCAAGATGGGGCTGTCGCGCTTCGTGATCGACCTGATGGAGCGCGGGCTGGTGACGCTCGTCGGGATGAACGGCGCGGGGCCCATCCATGATTACGAACTGGCGTTGATCGGCGCGACGACGGAAAGCGTGGCGCGCTACATCACCGAGGGGCAGTTCGGGCTGTGGCAGGAGACGGGGCGCATCAACGAAATCGTGGCGCGCGGCATGTCTGACGGGCTGGGGTATGGCGAGGCGCTGGGCCGGGAGATCGCGGAGGGCGAGTATCCGCACAAGGACGTGAGCGTGCTCGCGGCCGGCTATCGCCTGCGCGTGCCGGTGACCGTCCATATTGGGATCGGGCAGGATATCATCCACGAGCACCCGAACTGCGACGGTGGGGCGCTGGGGGAGGCGTCGTACCGGGATTTTCTCGTATTCACCGAGCAAGTGACCCGGCTGGACGGGGGCGTCATGCTGAACTACGGGACCGCGGTGATGGGGCCGGAGGTGTACCTCAAGGCGCTGGCGATGGCGCGGAACGTGGCGCACCAGGAAGGGCGGAAGATCAACAAGTTTACGACGGCCGTGTTCGACCTAATCGACCTAGGCGACGACCTGAGCAAGGAAGCGGCGAAGTCGGATGCGCGCTATTACTACCGGCCGTTCAAGACGATCCTCGTGCGGACCGTGCAGGACGGGGGCGAGAGTTACTATATCCGCGGCCCGCACCGCGGCACCCTGCCCGCGTTGCACCGGCTGTTGACGGACTGAGGAACGCTAACCACGAAGAACCAAAGACGCGAAGGTTCACGAAGGTTGTATCTTAGCGAATCGCTCCCAGACCTCCGAGGTCGCCCTCGGCTTTGTTGAGGCTTAAGACGCGGAGGTCTCTGGCAGATGGTAAACGAAGGATCAGGTGCGCATGAATCTTGAGCGACTGGATATGCTGCTGGCGGGGTTCTCCGGCAAGCGCGTGCTCGTCGTGGGGGATTTCTTCCTCGACAAGTACCTGATCATCGAGCAGGGGCTGGCAGAAGTATCGCTGGAGACGGGGCTGGAGGCGCACCAGGTGGTGGAGGTGCGCGTGAGCCCAGGCGCAGCGGGCACGGTCACGAACAACCTGGCCGCGCTCGGTGTGGAGATTGCCGCGGTGGGCGTGGTCGGGGACGACGGCGAGGGCTTCGAGCTGCTGCGCGGGCTGGACGCGACCGGCGTGGATGTCGAAGGCATCGTCATCCGAACGGACCGGTTCACGCCGACGTACACGAAGCCGATGCTGCGGGTGCGCGGGGGCGCGACGCGCGAGCTGAACCGGTTGGACATCAAGAATCGCGGGAAGATGCCTTCGGAGGCAGAGGATCGCGTCATCAAGGCGCTGCGCGGGCTGCTGCCGCGGGTCCACGCGGTGATCGTGGCGGACCAGGTGCAGGAAGCGGATTTCGGGGTGATCACCGAGCGGGTGCGCGACGAACTGGCGGTGCTGGCGCAAACCTACGGGGAAGTGCCTTTTATCGCGGATTCACGCGAGCGGATCGGGCTATTTCAGAACCTTCTGATTAAGCCGAACGCGCGGGAGGCTGTGCGCGCGGTGGACCGCGAGGCGAGGTGGCGCGGGGACCCGGACCCCGATTGGACGCTTGACCGTGAATTAATCGAATCGGCAGGGGAGCGCCTTTACCGGCGCAACGGGCAGCCGGTGTTTCTCACGGTCGGCGCGCACGGCATTCTCGCGCTGCACTCAGAAGGGCCGACGTTGGCCCCGGCGACAAGGCAGACAGGGCCGCTGGATATTGTCGGCGCGGGTGACTCGGTGATGGCGGGGATCGCGGCGGCGCTGTGCGCGGGCGCGACGGCCGCGGAGGCGGCGGAGGTCGGGTGCCTGGCCGCGGGAGTTACAGTCCGGCAGATCGGGACGACCGGGACGGCGAGCCGGCGGCAGATACTGGATTTGTGGCGCGAGCAGAACGCGCTTTAGCCACAGAGGACACAGAGGGCGCAGAGATTTTCCTCTGAGTTCTCGGAGTCCTCTGTGGCTAACCCCTGTGGCGGCGGCGCATGACGTCGAGGACCTTCGGCATGGCGCGGGTGTAGGCCCAGTAGAG
>JALOOB010000270.1 GCA_025454635.1 Anaerolineae bacterium | reverse complement strand
GATCTCCGTGTGAAATACCTGCGCGATGACCTGCGTCCAGCCGTGCAGGAAGTAGACCCACCCGTCTTCCACGGTCAGATTGCGGCTTTCCTTCTGCGCCTGCGCCTGGCGCAGGAATACCAGGTCGCCGCGGTAATTGTATTCCCACGCAACGCCGCGCAACGGGAAGACGCCCGCATCCGTGATTGGCGAGCCGGGCCCGGCCATCATGCCGTCATTCCGCTCCCCGTCCTCATTGCAGATGAACTCGAACGGGATTGTGCTGCCGACCTTCTGCGCCAGCTCCGCCATCGCGTCAAGTCGGGGCTGAGAGCGGTTTACCATGGTGAACTTTGCGGGTCGGTCCGCGGGGTCCTGCTTATTGATGAGATGCAGCGCGATGGCAACCGCCGAGCCGCCTGCGCCAAAGCACAGCACTTCCGGCATTCGGCATGCGGTCTGCCCCGAAGTAACCCTTGCCTAGCACCGCGTCGAGGGTCAGTCCGGATGAGATGGGATCCTTCGCGTGCCCTTCCAGTCGCCCCTCGTTCTTCGAAATGGACGACAGTTCGTTGCACAACTGCGCATAGGGATCAAGATAGTCGAACATGTCGCGCGTCGCGTCGACCAGGTCGATCTTGTGGGTGGTCACAAGCGCGCCGATGGAGTTCGGATCGTACTTAATTTGCGCGACGGCCTGCCGGTATGCCTCGGGCGTGTCGTGCAGCTTCAGGTCGACGCCTTGCAGCACAACTTCCGGGCGGCCGAGCGCCCTTGCCCAGATGGGGAACAGGCGCATCATAGCTGACTTGCCCGTGGTGACGCCAATGAAATACATCGTGGGCTGGGGTTTCGCCACCACGTTAAATTCGGCCGGCGCGTTGATCTGTGTCATATCTCGCACCGCCCCTTACCGGCTGCCCGGCGCAACCCAGCGCGGGTTGTCGACGATGCAAGGCCGTCCATCGCGCTCGAGCATGATTTTGCGGAAGCCCTGCGTCTCGATCGTCGCGTAGTCGTGGCCGGCGTGGCCGGGGTACGCAAAGTAGGTGATGAGGTCCTCGTCGTGTCCGGTGTTGACCGACCGGTGCGCCCAGCCTGGCAGGATGTACAGGACGACGCCCGGCCGCAGCTCCTCGACGGCCCACTCCCCGTCCATGTTCTCCATGACCATGACGCCTTCGCCCTGGAGGCAGTGGTAAATCTCCGCAGTTTGAAGCTCCGCGTGGAAATGGCCCTTGGTCATGTAGTACTCGTCGCCGATGAGGCCGGGGTGGACGATGGAGAGGCCCGTCTGGAGCTCGCCTGAGTTCTCGGGGCGGTTGATCTCATAGACTTCGTACACCAGCGTGTCGCCCAAGCTGATCTCTTTCTCGAAGGCTGCGCCATCCTGGAAGAAGCCGCGCAGCGACGAGAGGCGCCGCGTAAGGTGGCGGTCATAGCCCGCAGGCGTCTCGCCCGAGGCCGGGATGCGATACGTAAACGGAACAGTCTGCATTGAACTCTCCTGCGACAATCAAATCATCTGCGAAACGCCCGCAAGGCGCGCGACAATGTTCTTCCCGGTCAGCGAAGCGACGACAACGGGTGCGTATCCCAGCGCCGCAAGCCGCGGGGCGAGGATGCGGGGCAGGCCGGCCGGACCCGGATCGCGCCAGCTGGCGGTGTCTGCGAGATCGGAGCCGAACGCGACGCTGCGAGCGAACCCGTCGGCGAGCATGCGCTCGACCAACGGCCAGACGTTGCGCTCCGGCTCATACTTGGGGCGGAAGAAGGTGTCATATTCGAGCAGCGCGCCGGCCTGCGCCAATGCCCGGTGGAGGCCGGCATCGGGCCGCTTGTCCATGTGGCAGAGCACCAGCCGCCTGGCCTCCATGCCGAAGTCAGTCAGCACGCGCAGAATGCTTTCGGCCGAAGCGCCTTGCTCCGTGTGGGCAAGAATGGCAGCGCCGGTCTGCCGGCTGGCCTCCGCGGCGGCGGCGAGCAGCCGCCGCGACGTGTCGGCCAAATCCGCGGTGCAGGCGATCTTTATGAACCCGGCCCGGATCGCGCCGCCCGCGGGGCTTTCGGACACCCCGTCCTGCAGCTCGCGGATGAAGTAATCGCCGGCCTCCGCCTCGCTGACCGACCACAGCCAATGGTTCGGCGGGTAGTATTTGCGCAGGTGGAAGCCCGTGCAGCACACGATTGCGACGTCGCTGTTGCTCGAAAGCGCGGCCAGCACCGCGGCGTTGCGGCCCGCCCCATCGGGCTGACAGTCCAAGATCGCGCTGCCTCCGGCATCCTTATAGTCTGCCAGTCCCGCGCTGGCGACGGTCAGGTCTTCGAGCTGCGGTGCGCTCGCGTCCACGCCCATGATCTGCTCGATCCAGACGTGCTGATGCGCGTCTGTAATGCCCATGCTTTCGATGGGGCGAGGGCCGAGCACGGTGGTCAGCGTGGCCGAAGCGCCGTTCACGCGGCCGGCTCCACGACAACTTTCATCGCCTCGCGCCCGCCCGCCGCCGCAAATGCAGCGTGGATTTGCGTCAGGGGATAGCGCGCCTGCACGAGCGGCGCGAGGTCCACCCGGCCCGAATCAATGATTGCCGCCGCGCGGCGGCAGTCGTCCGTGCTGCACGCGGTCGTGCCGGTCACCTTAAGTTCCTTGTAGTGGACGAGGTTCGCGTCGAGCGTGATGTCAGGCCGGTCCTTCGGCAGTCCGCCGAAGAAATTGATGCGCCCGCCCAGGGCCGCGATCCGCAGGGATTGCTCGAAAACCTTGTGCGCCGGGGCGGCGATGATGACGACGTCCGCGCCCTGCCCGCCCGTCTCTGCCATGACCACGTCGAGCAGCGATTCATGATCGGGGTCGACGGTGCGGTCTGCGCCGAAGGAGGGCGCCAGCGCAAGCCGGTTGCAGTTCATGTCGCTGGCGATAATGCGGGCAGCGCCTTGCAGCCGCGCGAGCATGATGTGCATTGCGCCGATAGGCCCCACGCCCGCAACGACGACGACGTCGCCCGCTCGCACGCCGACCGCGTCCTGACCGCGCAGCACACACGCGAACGGCTCCGCCAGCGCGGCGACCGCGTGCGGCGTGCCGGGGTTCAGCGGCATCACGTTGCCCTGGCTGACCGCCGCAGCCGGGATGCGCATGTATTCAGCGAAGCCGCCGTCCATCGTCACGCCGACCGCTTGATAGTCAGCGCAGAGGTTGTTGTTGCCCGATAGGCACTGCCGGCAGCGGCCGCAGCCCATGTTCGGCGCGACGAAAACAGTCTGTCCTATTTCGAGGCCACCCACGTCGTCACCGACCGCGGCGATCTCCCCGACGACTTCGTGGCCGGGGATGCGGACGGTGCCCTCGCCGTACTTGCGGTGCGCGCCGTGAAGGATGCGCATGTCCGTGCCGCAGATGCTCGCCGCGGTCACGCGCAGCAGCGCCTCGCCCGGCCCGATTTCGGGCGTCGGCCGCTGCTCCAGGCGAATATCCTCCGGCCCGCGGTACACCGCAGCCAACATCTCAGCAGGCATCGAGCACTTCCTTTAGCAGCACCGGCCGCTCTTCCAGCCAGGACTTGTTGCCAGCGAGCACGCTCGCGACGGCCCAGCGGCCGTCCTGCGCGCTCACCTTCGGCTGCGCGCCCTTTGCGATGCAGCCGACGAAGTGCTCCATCTCCCTGATGTAGCCCCACGCAAATCGCTCAGGCCAGGTGCGGTAGATGGGCGTAATAAGCCCTTGTTCGCGGCTGGTGCATACGATGACGGACTGCCCGCGCATCTCGCCGATCTGCATGATGCCGCGCTCGCCCACGATTTCCACCCGCGCGTCGTAACCGTAGTCGCACGGGCAGACGCCCGAAATGGAGCCGAGCCCGCCGCTCTCGAACCGGATGTTGGTCAGCGCGTTGTCGTAGAAGTTCGGCGTGTCGACCCCCCGGCTCGGTCCCTTGAAGTTGGCCACTTCCACGTAGATGCGCTGGGGATTCGATCTCATCAACCAGCGAACCGTGTCGAAGTCGTGGCTGTTGACTTCCGCGAGCAGCCCGTTGGAGGTGGTCAGGTCGCGCGCCCAGGGCGGCGGCAACCCCGGCCCGTGCGTCAGCGACTTGACCAGCATGGGCTGGCCGATCTCGCCCGCTTCGATGCGCTCCGCAGCAGCGGCGAAATCCGGGTCAAAGCGGCGCATGAAGCCAAGCTGCAAGACCACGCCGGTCTTGAGCGTTGCGGCTTCGATCTCGTCGCATTCTTGCAGCGTCAACGCCATCGGCTTCTCGAGGAAGACGTGCTTCCCTGCGGAGGCAGCGGCGACCGCGAGCGGTTTGTGGGTGAAGGTCGGCGTGGTGATAACCACCGCGTCGAACTCGCCCTCGGCCAGCGCCTCTTCCAGCGACGCAAACCGGCCCCGCGGATCGATGCTGAACTCCTCGCCCACGGCGACCCGGTTAGCTGCGACCCCGTCGACGACGGCGGACAGCCGCGCACCCGGCGCATGGTGGGCAAGCGAGTTGGCGTGTACGCGGCCGGCGCGGCCCGCGCCGATGAGACAAACGCGAATCGGACTCGACATGATTACTCCGTACTTGATACGCGGAAGGCGCTGCTGAGAACGTCCTCCCAGCGGATAAATTGCGGCGCCAGGCGCTCGTACGCCGCGGCAGCCTCGGGCTCAGGGGTGAAAGGTTGCCCGCGGCGCTCGGCCGCGGCGCACGCGGCCTCCGCGAGGCCGGGAAAGAGCCCGACAGCGTGCCCGGCGATCAGCGCCGCACCCCACGTGCCGAACTCCTCGCGGGCGAGGCGTTGATAGGGCACGTTCAGGACATTCGCCTTGATCTGATTCCACGCGGCGCTGCGCGCGCCGCCGCCGATCACGCGCGCCTCGACAAGGTTGAGGTGCGGAATGAGTTCGCGCAGGATCTTCAGGTAATAAGCGTACTCGAAGGCAACGCCTTCCAGGATGGCGCGCGCGAAATGGCCGCGGCCGTGGCCCCATGAGAAGCCGACCCATGCCCCGCGCATGGCCGGGTTCGCCGGGCAGATACGCCCGCCGAGATGAGGCGAGAAGAACAGGCCCTCGGCGCCCGGCTGAACAGCCGCCGCAGCCTGGGCCATCTCGTCGTAGAGGTCGCCGTCGCCTCCGCCCTGCCGGTAGAAGTTGTCGCGATACCAGCGCAGTGCGAGCCCGCCGCCGGCGATGTAGGCGAGCGGGTGCCACAGGCCGGGCGCGACCGAACGCATCGTTAGCAGCGCGCGGTGCTGGACGTCGGCAACGAACTCCGCGGTGCAGCCGGCAAGGACGGACGCGGTGCCTGCTGTGTCGAAGAGCATCCCCGGCTGGACGATCCCTGCGCCGAGCGCTCCGGCGGCCGTGTCGCCGCAGCCCGCCGCAATCGGCGTGCCGGGGGCCAGGCCAAAATCGCGCGCGGCAGCCTCCTGCGCTTCGCCTACAATTTGCCACGGGGGCACGATGCGCG
>JALOOB010000269.1 GCA_025454635.1 Anaerolineae bacterium | reverse complement strand
GTTCCCAGAAACGTATAATTCGAGCTCCAGGGCATCAGGCCCTGCAAATCGAGCTCGCCCTTGCCGAGCAGCGTCAGCAGGTCGCTGTTCGCGGAGCCCTCGGAGGCCCAGGGTACGATGCAGTCGTCGCGTTGCCGGCTTGCCATCGTCAATGCATAATCTCTCCCCCGCGTCGGTTCCGTGCGTTGGCGGGCGGGCAGAAGTGCCCGAAGTCATCCATGGGCGCATTGCAGCGCGGGCACAGGAGACGGCCTGCCACGACGGCCCTGGCGGCCTGTTCACCGAGCAGCTTTGCCTGGCCTCGCGTCACGTATATCTGATGCTCGGGCGGATCGGACTCTTCGTCACCCATCATCTCGTCCAAAGCCGCGGCTTCTTCCTCGCCGCCGTTCATCGTGTCCGCATCTACGAGCGTGAAAATCACCAGGTCATGCAGTCGATCATATTCGACGCCGATGCTGCCCACCCGGAAGAGGGGCTGCAACGGCTCGGCCAGATTCAGGTTGGGCGCAGCCGCCACCAGCGGATCGCCCAGCTCGGGAAATTCCTCCCGCACGTCGTCGAGCAATTCGGGGATGGCCTTGCTCAGGGCCATGGCCTGGTCCTTCTCGATGATCCAGCTGAACGGCTCGATGCCGAAGAACGCCTGGAGCACGAAGGTGCGCCGCCCCGGCGCGCCGACCGCGCCCGCGGTAATCCGGGTGACGGGATAAACCTCGTCACCTTCATAGTAGGGGAGGGCTGCGAAAGCGGGTTGTGTGTCTGCCATACGCATCATTGTACCGTAATCTTCGCAAAAGCAAAGGGCTAGCCGCCCGTCGTCTTCATCTTTCCGTCGTCGGCCGCCTGGATTGCCTCCGGCTCCGGACCCGCGCCGTGCGGCCCGCGGATCACCTGCTCCTCAACCGCGCCCTTTGCTGCGCCGGCCGGCGCGCCTTCGGCCTCGGCAGAGAGCTGCCTCGCTGCCTGCTTCTCTTCCTCGCTCTTCAATACATTGTCTGCCATCTTCTCTTCTTCCTTCGTGTCCGTCACAATGGGCGGCGGCACGTGCGCGCAATCGTTCAGCCGCACCAGTCGCACGCGCAGCGGCGTGAAATCCAGCTCGGAGATCGACGCGGGCGACACGTCCAGCCGCTGGAACAGGTCAAGCGGCATGCCGATAAAGTAAGCCACCGCCAGCTTGATCGGGTCGCTGTGCGAGAACACCGCGATCGTCTGCCCCGTGTGCTCCCGCTGCAGCCTGTCCAGCGCCGTCACCATGCGCGCCTGGATTTCCAGCATGCTCTCGCCATTCGGGAAGCGGAAGCCGGACGGGCTAATCTGCACCTGCTGCCACGTCTCGGCCTTGCGCAACTCCTCCAGCGCCTGCCCGGTCCACTCGCCGCAATCTGTCTCTTTGACGTCCTCCAGCAGCCGCAGTTCCAGCCCGAGCCGCTCGGCCAGCGGCGTCGCCGTTTCCTGGCATCTCTCCAGCGGGCTGCTATACACGGCCGCGATCTTCTCGCCGCCAAGCCGCTCGGCCACGCTCGCGGCCTGCGCCTGCCCGTCCTCGTTCAAATGCACCCCCGGCGTCCGCCCCGCGAGCAGTCCCTTTTTGACGTAATCGTTAATGCCGTGGCGGATCAGCAGGATGCGTGTGGGCGGTTGCGGCGCGGGCTTCGGTTCGCCGCTCGCCGGCGCATCGGTCGCGGGTAGCGCATCGGTCGGCGCGTCCGTGTTGTTCGGCGCACCGGCAGGGCGGGGCAACCCCGTCGCTTCGGATTCAGGCGCTGTCAAGATTGCCTCTCCATTCGCTAGCGCTCGCCCGCCAGTTGGCTGAGCGAGCCGTCGTCCCACTCAAACGTCTGCGTGACCCAGTCGGGCACGTGTTCGCTCCCGCCGTTCAGCGAGCGCGAGACCTCCGCGATACGGTTCATCAGCCCCTGCACGGCCTGCTGAAAGGGCGAGGGCGCGCGCAGCTCCATCACGGCCGCGGCCTCTTCCGGCTCGATCTTCTCGCCCAAAGAGCGGTACGCGTCGAAGATGTACCCCCAGATCCAGACATACAGGTCCGCCGCTGTCCGGCCCGGGAACCGCCCCAACAACTGGCGGTCGCGGATCGCCTGGATGATCGGGCAGTAGCTCCGATCATACCAGTCTTCGGCCGCATCTTCCAGCGCCACTTCTTCGCCCCGTTCCTCGGAGAGTAAACGCCGGTGAATATGGACGTGTTCCAGAAGGCGCATCCACCCGCCGGGCCGCGTGAAGTAGATATCAAGGTGGGGGATGCGCTCTGCCAGCTGCGTCTCGGTTAGAAACCGGGCGCGCTCGGCCTTGATGATCGCCTCGTCCAGTGAGTCGCCCGGCTGCAGGTCGACGTCGACCGGGATGTCGATGACGCGCGCCTCGATCGAGTCAAACCCGGCCGCGCGCGCCACGCTCACCCGGTGGTTGCCATCCGCGACGAAGTACACTTCGCCCAGCCGGTACACCTCGATGGCCGGCGTGCCCTCCATGCTCTCCATCGCCTGCTCCACCGCGGCCCACCGGTCGCGCATCGCCATGCGCTTCGGGAAGAAATCGCGCGTGAAGTCCTTGTAGCGCCCCACCGACCCGACGATCCGCTCCAGCGGCACCATTTCGGTCTGCGCGCGGGGCGCCTGCTGGTAGCCCTTAAGGATGGCGGACAGCACCTCGAACGGCAGCAGGGAGGTCGGCCTGCCCCCAATGCGCGCGAGCATCTCCTCGCGGCGGGCGCGACTATGCGCTCTCAGAAAGTTCTCGCGGCTCTCGAATACGGTCATCTCGCGCTTCGACTGCGATGGTCTTCTGCCACAGCGATCACAGAGCAGCCTGAGCGCAAGCGAAGGACTCAGGCCCCTCGGTGGCCTCTGTGGCGAGAAACAAAAATCCCCAGGGAAGCCACTTCCCCGGGGACTGCTGCGTGGTAGCGGATACGGGATTCGAACCCGTGTCTCCGCCTTGAGAGGGCGATATCCTGGGCCCCTAGACGAATCCGCCACGAACAAAGAGCATTATACGGATTGAGCCGGTCGTGTCAAATTCGAGGCCCAAGTCGGCTTAAGGCGGCGCGAATCTGGCCGGCCGCGAAACCGGGCTGCGAGCCAACGAATTGTCCGTTGCGGCTTGTCGCCGTTCCTGGACTCGCAGCCCCATCCGCGGCCGGTTGCGTCAGGCGCGCGCCTGGTTGCGGCTTACAGCTTTCGCGCCTCGAAGCACATCTCGGCCACACCCGTGTCCTCGAAGTACTCGATCGTCCAGCTATGCCAGCCGCGCGGGATGACGACGTCGACGAAGAACCCGCGCACCGCCTGCACGCGCCATTCGTTCAGCACCGGCACGCCGTCGATGAAGATGCGCACGCCGTCGTCCGACTTCACGCTGATGCGATATGTGCCGCCCTCAGCGTAGGAGTTGGTCGTCCAGCGCGCAGACCAGAAGTCCGCGTTCACCCCCGGCGCAGGCGAGTTGAACCCGCAGTTCCAGCAGGGGCGCCGCTCCGCGCGTTGCAGCACCACCGGCCCGCTCAGGTTGTTCGTGTTGTAATAGGTCGCCGTCCACGCGTTGGACGGAGGCGGAGGCGGCGGGCAGACCCCACCCGAGCACGGGCCGGGGAGCGGAGGCGGAGGCGGAGGGGGCGGCGGCGGCTGCGGCTTGGTGCAGCGCGGCGGCCAGATCACCAACACCTGCCCGACATAAATGCGGTCGGGGTTCCAGATGTTGTTCCAGCGCATGAGCTGGTTGACCGTTACCCCGTAGCGCCAGGCGATCACCGTCAGGTTGTCGCCCCGCACCACGCGGTAATAAACCGGGCAGCCGGCTGCGCCCTGGCTCGCGCTGGCCGACTCCTTCGCAACAGGGGCCGCCGCCGCCGCCGGCACGAGCACGACGGACAAGAGCAGGATGACGGCCATCAATACGCCAAACCGGCGCATTACGGATTGGGACATTGCGCGCTCCTTTCGCCTGACAGTAGATGAGTTCGCACAGGAATGCGAGAGGGTGGCCTGAGCTTGCTCAGGGGGTGGCTCTCGCTCGATCTACTCACTTGACGTTGCTGCTGGCACGTCGTTCCCCGGCGGCTGACCGCCCTACGAACCTTTTGACACGAGCGCTGTACATGTGTATTATACTCGTGTCATGCAAGAATTTCTACCCCGGACTCCACTCTACTCGTATTAGGGGGGCGACACACCCCCTTTAGCCTGTCGCGCAGGCAATCCGCCGTTCTCCCGTTCCGCAGCGCTATCGTCGCAGGGCGCCGTGCGCCACGCAGTGCCGACCACGCTGTATTGTTTACATGGCATTCTCCATGTAAATGTTGTCGACAATTATACAACACTTCTTTTCGGAGCGCAAGAGCTATGAGCGCGTTTAAACCAGTAGATGAGCAACTTGCTATCCTGATGCGCGGGGTAGAGTTCGGCGATGTGACGACGCGGGCCAATATGGAGGCCGAGCTGCGCCAGCGGCTCACCGAATCGGCGCGCGAGAACAAACCGCTGCGCGTGTACTGCGGCTTCGACCCGACCAAGCCCGACCTGCACCTCGGCCACACCGTGCCGATGCGCAAGCTCGCGCAGTTCCAGGAGCTCGGCCACGAGGTCATCTTCCTGATCGGCACCTTCACGTCCATTATCGGCGACCCGAGCGACAAGACCAGCGCGCGCCGGCTCCAGACGGAGCAGGAAGCGCACGAACACGGCCGCACCTACGCGGATCAGGCGTGGGTCGTCCTTGACCCCCACAAGACCAAGGTCATGTACAACGGCGACTGGCTGTCGAAGCTGACCTTTACCGACATCGTCGGCCTCGCGTCGCACTTCACCGTGCAGCAGTTCCTCGTGCGCGAGAACTTCGCCCTGCGGTACGAGAAGGACCAGCCAATCTGGCTCCACGAGTTCATGTACGCCCTGATGCAGGGCTACGATGCCGTCGCGCTCAAGACCGACATCCAGATCGGCGGCACCGACCAGCTCTTCAACCTGATCGCCGGCCGGAAGCTCATGGAAGCGTTCGGC
>JALOOB010000541.1 GCA_025454635.1 Anaerolineae bacterium | reverse complement strand
CCTGGCCGAAATCCTCTCCGCGGTCAAGGACGAAGTTGCGCGACGGAGCGGAGACGCGGCCCGGACCATTCCCGACCCGCTGTTTCCGCGCTTTCCGCTTGACGAGGCGAGAGGAATCGAGCCTCAGGCCATGTTTGTGGCGGCAGGCCGCCCGCCCTTGTCCGTCCTCGCGGTCGACTGCCCTTCCGGCCTAAACTGCGACACCGGCGCGCTCGACCCCGCCGCGGTCCCCGCCGACCTGACCGTCACCTTTGCCTATCCAAAGTGGGGCCAGTTGCAGCATCCCGGCGCGGGCGCGTGCGGGCGGCTGGCGGTGGCCGATATTGGCGTGCCTTCAGAGCTGGACAACCTGCTGCCCGTCGAGTTGGTCGACCGCGAGCGCGTGGCCGCGCTGCTGCCGCCACGACCGGCCGATGCGAACAAGGGCACATTCGGCAAGGCGCTCGTCGCCGGCGGCTCGTCGCTATACACCGGCGCGCCTGCGCTGAGCGGGCTGGCCGCCGCGCGCTCCGGCGCGGGGCTGGTGCAGCCTGACATGGCTGCCCCTGCCGAGCGCGGACGGCAAGCACAGCCGCGAAGGGGGCATCGCGCTGCGCGAGCGTCTCGGCCAGTTTGACGCGGCCCTCGTCGGCCCCGGGCTCACTGCGCACGAGGAGGCCGGCGCCTTCCTGGACGAGCTTCTCGCTGCCGCGCCGCGCGCGGCTGTCCTCACCCCACATCCGGGCGAGATGAGCCGGTTGACCGGCCTGAGCATCGCGGAGATCAACGGTAGCCGGATCGCGACGGCGCGGCAGTACGCGCAGGAGTGGGGGCACGTCGTTCTGCTCAAGGGCGCGCATACCGTCATTGCGCACCCAGATGGCCGAGCGGGGGTGCTGCCCTTCGCCGACCCCGCGCTGGCGAAGGCGGGCAGCGGCGACGTGCTGGCCGGTGTCATCGTGGCTATGCTTGCGCAGGGACTCGAGCCGTTCGAAGCTGCGGTCGCGGGCGGCTATGTCCACGGGCAGGCCGGAATCGTGGCAGGCGCGAAGGTGGGCGCGGCTTCCGCGACGGCGGAGGACTACCTGGAGGCCCTGTCGGATAGCCTGATCCGGCTCTACGCGGGGTAGGCAAAAAGAAAGGCCGGGGCTTGAACCCGACCTTTGTGTGGCGCCTCAGGCGACGGCGATCACTCGATCCGCAACTTAGCCCGGCTGCGCTTCGGACCCCGCGCCCGAAACTTTTTGCTGCGTGTCGTCGATCGTCTGCTGCGCCTTGCGGACGGTGTCGCTGACGACGATGCGGCCCTGCTCCTGGACGTAGGCGACCTGGCCCTTGGCATCTTCGGCCATCCGCTGCGCCTGCGCTTTGGCGTCCTCAGCAAGGCGAGTGGCCTCGTCCTTCAGTTCAACGCCCTTCTGCTCGATGGACCGGCGCAGTTCCTCGCCCGACTGCGGCGTTAGCAGCAGCGCCGCAGCAGCGCCGGCCATCACCCCCACCAGGAAACCGAGGAAGAAACTGCCACCCCCGTTTTTGCTCATCTTGCCCTCCTTAGTGGCGGCCGTTGCTACGGCCAAACAGCGTGTTTATCGCTTGACGCGCGCCAGCCGCATAGCTGGACGCCTTGACAACGGGCTGAACCAGGTGATCGGCCATGAAATCGGTTGTTCCCCGAACAGTGCTAACGGTGTCCTGTGTGGAACGCAGAATCGGCAGTACTTCCTCGCGAAGCAGCCGCACCAGCCGCATCACCTGAATAACCAAGATCGCCAACAACACGCCCACCACAATCGACTCAAGCGCCAACACAATAATGGCGAGATCCCGCGCCACAACTATCCCCATGCTCCACCTCCGCGTGGCTGAACTCTATCACACGCTATCTTACCCGTAAAGAGCGCTAGACCCCAAAGGACGCTACGCGGCTGGCGAATGTGGCGCCTCCGCCGGGGGTCGCGGGCGGGGCCGCCACAGCCGGCGGCCGAGCAAGAGAAACAACACCGCAAAGAGCGATCCCCACAGCAGGTGCACTTCACCTACCTGAAGCGTGGGCAGGGGCAGCAGCGAGGCGATTATCTGCCCAACAGGCTCAACCACAGCGCAGGCGAAAGGACGACGTCGAGCGCAAGGTCCGCAAATCGCTGCATCGGTCTAGACCTCCTATCCCTCGCGCAGGATCAGCCCGTTCCCCAGCGCCTGCTCGCCCCGGTAGAATACCGCAGCCTGGCCCGGCGTCACGTCGCGCAGCGGCGCGTCAAGCACAACGCCTGCGCCGCCACCATCGAGCGGGGTCACTGTTGCCGGAGCCGGCTGCGCGCGGTAGCGAATCTGCACTTCAGCGCGGAAAGATGCCACGGGCGCATCCCCCGCGATCCAGTTGACGATTCCGGTCTGGAAGGTGCGCCGCCCCAATTGATCCCGCGTGCCGACGACCACCGCGTTGCGCTCCACATCCAGCGCGAGCACGTACAGCGGCTCCGCAGCCGCAATGCCAAGGCCGCTGCGCTGGCCGATGGTGTAAAAGGGCAGCCCC
>JALOOB010000540.1 GCA_025454635.1 Anaerolineae bacterium | reverse complement strand
CTGGCTTTCCGGCTACGGCATCAGCTACTACTACTTCGGCTATGTGATGCTTGCCGCGCTCACGCGCCTGACCGGCGTGCTGCCTGAGGTTGGCTTCAATCTGGGCGTCGCGCTCTGGTACGCGCTGGTGATGATTTCCGCCTTCGGCGTCGTGTATACATTGGTCGCGCTCGCGCGGCGTCCGGACCCTTCGACTTCGTCTCGTCGCGTCGCGACGGACTCCGCTCAGGATGCTTCATCGGAAGATCATGTTGGGCAAGGCATCCTGAGCGAAGCGACCGAGGGGAGCGCAGTTAAAGGAGCCGCGCGCCGCGCGCCTATCGGGTGGGGGTTGCTCGGCGCGCTGATGCTCGGCTTCATGGCGAACCTCCAGGGCCTGATCGACACCGCATATCAGCGCAGCCTGCTGCCCCTCAACATCATCCAGTGGTTTAACCTCAAGGACCTGACCGACACGCCGCCGACGGGCGCGTGGACGGGCGGATTCTGGTGGTGGTGGCGCGCGTCGCGCGTGATCCACGATCAAACGCTGCCCGTGAACGGCACGACATGCACCCGCACGTGCTCGCGCTGCCGTTTGTGCTGCTTGCGGTGATGTTCTGCCTGAATCTGCTGGCGGGCGCGCTGGCGCCTGAGGCGCATCGAGAGGAGCGAGCGGGCTTCTGGAATAGCCTCGGCGAGCGGGTGAAGCGGCTGTCGGGCGCGACCGGGCTTTCGTGGGGCGGCCTGATCCTCACCGCGCTCGTCCTGGGCAGCCTGGCGTTCCTCAATACGTGGGATTTCCCGATTTATGTGCTGCTGGCCGCGTTGGCCTTCGGCGGGGGAGTGGCGCTGCGGGAGGGGTTGACCTGGCGGGCAGTGGGCGGGGCAGTCGTCGCATTCGTTACGCTGGCGGCGCTCGGCTACCTTCTCTACGCGCCGTTCTACGTCGGCTTCCAGTCGCAGCTTGGTGGCATCCTGCCGAATTTGCTCTTTCCGAGCCGTTTCAGCCAGTTCTTCCTGATGTTCGGCCCGTTCCTCGTGGCGGTCGTCTTCTTCCTCGGCCTGCTGTGCCACGAATGGGGATCGCGGCGGACCACGCGCCACACGCTTTTCGCCCTGCCGTTCACGCTGCTCCTGCCGGTGCTGGCGGTCGCGCTCCTCGCGCTGACCTTTTTCGTCACGCCGGGCGGACGCGCGGCGGTCCAGCAGGTCCTCCAGCAGCCGGAGGTTGCGGCCAACGTCGGCACGCCCACCGCGGGCGGGCTGATCGCGCTCGCCGCGCAGGTGCGCGCCGGTTCGCCGTGGACGTGGCTCGCGCTGGCCGTCTTGCTCGCCTGGGCGATTGGCGCGGCGGTCACGATGCTTGCGCGCCGAGCGAAGGACGGCGGTCTTGCCACAGAGTGCGCAGAGAAAACAGAGGCAATTTCGCCGAAGGTTCCGGTCGACCTGTTCGCGCTGCTAATGATCGTCGTCGCGCTCGCGCTGACGCTTTTCCCCGAGTTTCTTTACCTGCGCGACCTGTTCGGGACGCGCATGAACACCGTGTTCAAGTTCTATTACCAGGCATGGGCGCTGCTGGCGCTGGCTTCGGCCTACGGCTTGAGCCGCCTGGCGATGCGGACGACGCCGGTCGCGCTCAAAGTCCCCGCGCTGATCCTGTCCGGTCTGTTGATTCTCGGCGGGCTGTGGTATCCCGTCGCTGCCATCCCGAGCAAGGCGGACAACTTCGCGGGGCAGCCGACGCTCGACGGGCTGGCGTACCTGCAGCGGAGCAACCCGGCGGACGTGGCCGCGATCGAGTGGCTGCGCGTGAACGTTCCGCGCTCGGCCGTCGTCCTGGAAGCATCGGGCGGTTCGTATAGCCCGGAGGGCGCGGGCCGCGTCTCCATGTCGACCGGCAACCCGACGCTGCTCGGCTGGGACTTCCACCAACGGCAGTGGCGCGGCAACGACGGCTACGACAAGCTGGCCGCGATGCGGCCGGGCGTGATCGACCAGATTTACCGCCTCGCGCAGCCGGTGACCGGCCTGCTCGACCTGTGGAACGTCGACTACGTCTATGTCGGCGAATTGGAGCGCAATAAGTACGGCGTGTCGGACGCGGCGCTCGCGCGCTTCGACGCGGTGTTGAACAAGGTCTATGACGCGGACGGCGTCCGCATTTACGCAAGGTAACAACGGAATGGCGCAAGAAGCAAAAATCTACCGGACTGCGGCGCCACCTCGCGCGATCGAATGGTTGACGGTCGAGCGGGCGGGCTACGCGCTCGCCGTGATCGTCGCGCTCGGCGTCCGCCTGTACGGCCTCGGCGAGGCGCCGCTCGGGCCGTTGGAGGCAACGCAGGCGCTCCCCGCGGTCGATGCGATGCGCGGCCTCGCGCCCGACCTCGCAGGGCAGAGCGCGCTGCTGCACGTCCTCCAGCGCGTGACGTTCATCGTTGCGGGCGCGACGGACGGCGCCGCGCGCGTTTGGCCCGCGCTGCTCGCGGGACTCTCGCCGCTGCTCTTCTACTTCCTCCGCCACCGGTTGACGCGGGGTGGGGCGCTCGCGGCCGCGTTCATCTGGTCTCTCTCGCCCTTGGGTGTGTGGAGCAGCCGGACGGGCACGGGCGACGCGCTCGTCCCGACCTTTGCGCTGGCGCTTATGGCGCTGCTGGCGTGGGAAGAGCGAGGCCGATGGTGGGCCGCGCTGACCGGCCTGATCGCCGGGCTGCTGCTTGCGTCCGGGCCGAACGCCTACACGGTCATTCTCGCAGGCGCGGCCGCGCTGTTCGTCTTCCGCGGCAGCGTGCGGCTGCCCGCGCGCCCATCGCTCGCCTATGCCGGGCTGGGCTTCCTCGCCGCGCTGCTCGTCGCATCGTTCTTCCTGGCCGAGCCGGCCGCGCTCGCCGCAGTGGGCGAGTTGCCCGGCCGCTGGCTGTCGGACCTGATCCCCGGCCGCGGCGACTATGGCCCGGTCGAAATTATTGCGCGGCTGCTCCTGGCCGAGTTGTTCGCGCTTGGCTTCGGCATTGCCGGACTCGTCATCGCCATCCGCCGCCGCGATCGCTTCGGCATCTGGCTCGGCATTGCCACCGGCCTCGCGCTTCTCGTCGCGCTGGTTGGCCGCGGACGCGACCCGTCCGACCTCGCGCTCGTCGCGCTGGGGTTGACCCTGCTCGCCGGTCCTGCGGTCGCCCGCGTCGTTGGCAACGCTTACGAGTGGCGGCGCGAGCGGGACCCGTGGCTGCTCTTCCTCGTGTCGCTGGCCCTGCTCATCGCGGCGTCGTTCGCGCTGCCGAGCGGGTTCAACATGACGAACACCGGCGATTGGCGCTTCCTGTATATCGGCGTCGGCGTCGCTACGCTCGCGATGACCCTCATCGTCTGGATCGCCTACGGAATCTGGGACAGTTGGGGCGTCGTGGGCCGCGTCGTGCCCGCCGTGCTCCTGGTCATCGGCTTCGCGTGGCAGGTGAGCGAAATGGTCGCGCTCAGCTACGACCGCGGCGCGTGGCGGCAATCGGGCATCGTCCACGAGCTGCCCGCGGCCGA
>JALOOB010000268.1 GCA_025454635.1 Anaerolineae bacterium | reverse complement strand
AATCTCCATGACCTCACGGGCGATCTCCATGCAGATATCCAGGCCCGCCTTCTGCTGGTCTTCCTTCGACAACCCCTCCATCCGCTTGAGCACCCACTCGGGCACGTCCATCCCGGCGACCTCATTCTTCATGTACTCGGCCACCTTTTGGCTCTTCGTCGGCCCGACCCCGGCAAAAATGGCGCACTGCTCGGCGAGTCCGAGGTCGACCACTTTTGCCATGAACTCACGGAAGCGCGGCACGTTGAAGATGAGCTGCGTCTGGATGAACTGCGCGCCCGCCACGATCTTCTTCGCGAGGCGGTAGGGTCGGAAATCGTACGGCGGCGCGAACGGGTTTTCGACCGCGCCGATGTAGAAGTCGGGCGCCTTCTTGGGGATCGCCTTGCCGTTCTCAAAGACCTGGTTGTCGCGCATCATGCGGACCATGCGCACCAGGTTGAGCGAGTCCATGTCGTACACGGGCTTGGTCTGCGGATGATCGCCCCAGATCGGGTGGTCGCCCGACAGGCACAACACCGTGTTGATGCCGAACACCGCGGCGCCCAATAGATCGCCCTGGATGCCCAGGCGGTTGCGGTCGCGCGCGGTGAACTGGATCACCGGCTCCATCCCCGCCTGCTTGAGCATGATGCTCACCGCGAGTGACGAGACGTGCACCATGGCCGACTGGTTGTCGGTGACGTTGTACGCGTCGCCGTAGCCCTTGAGGGTCTTGATTTCCCGCTGAATGGCCTCGACGTTAGGACCCACCGGCGGCGACACTTCCACGCACACGCCGAAGTGGCCTGCGTTGAGCACTTTGGCGAGGTTGCTGTCATTCCCGCGCAGGCCGGTCTGCACGACGGGCGGCGGCGCGGCGACCGTTACCGTCCCTGGAACGGCGTTGACCTTGACATCAGGCGCGTTCATGCGGCCTCCTTGGTCGCCACGGGAACCTTGTTGCCGTTTGCAGCCTTCAACGCCTTGCCCTTCTCCAGCGCCTCGTCGCCGTAGCGGATCGTCGTATCCGTGCCGGTGCCGATCTTGTCGCGGCCGAGCGAGTACGTCACCCACGAAGCCTGCCCCTTGAGCCGGATGTCCACCGGCGGGTTGAGCCGCATGATTTCGTGCTGATACGGGGTCTTCGCCGACCGCCGAACGGCGGCCACCCACACGCACTCCATCTCCGGCTTGACTTCGCAGTGCCCGTTCAGGCGCACGCCGCCGCACGGCCCGTTCCTCAGGTTCTTTGGGCAGTTCATCGGACAGGTCATGCCCGAATAGTGGAGCACGCACTGGGCGCAATCCTGGCAGTTGAACAGCGCGCCCTTGATGATCTCCTCCGGGATCTTCACGATCTTCGAGGAGGTCTCCAGGCCCATCTTCGCAAACACGGGCCGGAACAGGCGCAGGAAGAACGCCGACGCCTCCCACGACCACACAAGCGGGGTCGGATGATCTTGAATCCAGGTGCGTAACGACATTTGGCTTACCCCCCAGACGGACGCTCACCACCAAGGACCAAAGAACCAGAGCTACACGAAGTTCTTCAAAAGCCTTTGTGAACCTTCGTTCCTTTGGTCCTTAGTGGTTACGTCCCTCTATTCCAGCCCGTGCTGCAGCTTGAAGGCGCGCACGGTGTTCTTCAACAGCATCGCAATCGTCATGGGCCCGACGCCGCCCGGCACGGGCGTGATATAGCCGGCAGCCCCACACGCCTCGTCGAACGCGACGTCGCCCACGAGTCGCTGCCCGCTCTTCTTGGTCGCGTCGGGCACGGCATTGATGCCCACGTCGATGACCGCGCACCCCGGCTTGAGCCAGTCGCCCTTGACGAACTCCGGCCTGCCGATGGCGGCAACGACGATATCGGCCTGCTTGACCTTGCCGGGCAAGTCCTTCGTCCGGCTGTGGCAAATCGTGACGGTCGCGTCCGCATTGTTCAGGAGCGCCGCAACTGGGATGCCGACGATGTTCGAGCGCCCGACGACGACCGCATCCGCGCCCGCAATGGCAATGCCGGAGCGCTTGAGCAACTCGATGCAGCCGGCCGGCGTGCACGGGATGAACTGCGGCGTGCGCCCCTTCATCACCAACTCGCCGATGTTCATCGGGTGGAAGCCGTCCACGTCCTTGTTCAGGCTGATCAGGTCCAGCACAGCCCGCTCGTTCAGCCCCTTCGGTAGGGGCAGTTGCACGAGGATGCCGTTCACCGCCGAGTCCGCGTTCAGTTCGCGCACCAGCGTCTCGACCTCTTCCTGGGTGGCGGTGGCGGGCAGCCGGTGCGTGATCGACCCCATCCCCGCATCGATGCACGCTTTGCCCTTCGCCCCCACGTACGTCTGCGACGCGGGGTTGTCGCCCACCAGCACCACGGCGAGGGTCGGCACGATGCCGGTCCGTTCCTTCAGCGCGGCCACCTCGTCGGCAACTTCCTGCCGCACGTCGGCCGCAATCGCCTTGCCATCGATCAGTTGAGCTGGCATGCTGCATCCTTTCGTAAGGAAAGTATAACAAAAATCACAGTAGGTTGAATGAGATTAATCATTTAGGGGAGAAATCAGACCCGACGGGGCGGCGCCCCGTCGGGTCCCAAGACACGGGTTACACCCGCAGATACGAATCGGCGTAGATGACCTTATTCAGCAGGATCTGGACTGTCTTCCACACGTCCACCTGCTGCGGGTCGGAGAAGTCAACCTGGTCGGCCTGCAGCTCGTCGGCCGCAGCGACGGCATCATGGAGATTGAGCAGCAGCCGGTTGAACGACGTGCTCTCGTCCCGCTCCTCGACCACGCGGATGAACTCGCGCAGGTCGCCGTCCAACGGATCGGCGATGCAGGTGTTCAGCCCGGCGCCCATCAACATGACGCAGTAGACGCGGTTGATCAGCGGGCGCATCTCGTTCGGCACTGCGTTCGACACGTTGCTCAGGCCCACGACGACGCCGGGCGGCGGATCGCCGGCGACCTGCAGGATGCGGACGGCTTCGATGCATTCGGGCACGTATTGCTGGCAACCCGACACGGTCAGCACGAGCGGGTCGATGTACATATCGGTAATCGGCATGCCGACTTCTTCCGCGCGCGGCAGCAGTTCCTCAAGCGCGATGTTGACGCGCGCATCGGCACTGACGGGGATGCCCTCGCTCCGCATGGTCAGGGCGATCAGGCGGCTGTTGTACTTCGCCGCCACCAGCGGCACTCGCTCCAGGCGCTCGGGCTCGGCCGAAGTCGAGTTGATGAACGGCTGGTGCTTGACGATCTCGCACGCGGCCTCGATGGCGGTCAGATTAGTCGTGTCCAGGCTGAGGGGCACGTCGACCACTTCCTGCACCGCATCGACGAGCCAGGGCAGGATCTCGTGGCCGAGCTTCTTCTGCGGGCCGACGTTCAGGTCAAGAGCCCACGCGCCGGCCTCAACCTGCCGGACGGCGGACTCCTGGAAGAACTTTCTGTCCCGGTTCGCAATGGCCTCTTTGACCTTGGGGGACAGGATGTGGATGTTTTCGCCGATGATACGCATGTGAAACTTCCTCCTCGGGTGTGTGGCCCGGTGTTGCCACAGAGGGCTCAGAGGACGCAAAGAGGGGACCCCGGTCCTCAGCGACCTCCGTGGCTAGTCAATTCTGGATTGAGAGCAGGTCCTACACGTATTGCAGCGCCTCGCGCGCTTCCTTCCGCACGATGTACGCGCGGTCCCACTCGTAATGTTCGTCCTCGCCCAACAACCGCTTCAACGTGACCGCAAGCTGATCGCACTGCTCTGCGGACAGATGCCGGTGCTTGGCGAGTTTGCCCAGGCTCCGCACCGCCTTCGCGCGAATGGCCGGGCTGCCGTCCGCCAGGTTCAGCCGCAGCCGCTCAATCAGCGCGAGGAGCATGTCCGGCGCGATCTTTCCCGTCGGAATCGACTCGGCGAATTTGCCGAGCGCGCGCGTTGCGCTGTCACGCAACTCCTGGTCGTCCGCGCCTGCCGCTTCGATTGCGGTGGACAACGCTTCGCCGATGCGCGGGGATTTGATCTTGCCGAGCGCGTACAGCACAAACGCGCGGCATCCCGGCGCGGGGCACGACTCGCGGTATTCCTGCATCAACGGCTCGATCGCCTCCGCGCCCATCCTGCCGAGCGCCTGACCGATCGCCATCTGCGCCTTCACATCGCCCGCTTCGAGTTCCTGCATCAGCACCGGGATCGCAGCGGCGCCGACGTTGCTGACGAGGTTGATTGCGTCCTCTACCACGGCGACATATTCCGGGTGATCAAGCGTGTCGATGTAAAAGAGCACGGAGATCATTTCGACGTAGCGCCGCTTCTCTTCGTCCGAAGCGCGCGGCATCCGCGCCCGCACCTTGTCCAGGCCGACCGACACCTCTTCCGGATCGGTGCTGGAGAGCATTTTGCTAACCGCGCGGGTGAACTCTTCCATGATGGTCTCCTTTTGGCGCTAGATCACCAGGACTTTCGCGCCGCGAATCTTGCGCGCCTTCAATTCGGTCAGCGCCCGGTTCGCATCTTCGAGCGCGTATTCTTCAATTTCGGGCAGGATCGGGATCGCTGCGGCCAACGCAAGGAATTCGCTCACGTCCTGCCGGGTCACGTTGGCGACCGACTTGATCTCCCGCTCCGACCACAGGTCCGTCCCGTAGTCCAGATCGAGCAGCGCGCCCTGATCGCGGCGCTCCTTGCGGATCGCGTTGATCACCACTCGCCCGCCGGGGCGCAAATTGCGCAGCGCATAAACGACGGGCTTCCACGCGGGCGTGGTGTCGATGATCGCGCGTAAGGGCATCGGGCTGGGATCTTCCGTGTGTCCCGCCCATGCGGCCCCAAGTTCCCGCGCGAACGCCTGCTCCGACTCCGTACGGCTGAACACGCACACGGGCGAATGCGGGTAGCGCTGCCGCGCCATCTTCAGGACGAGATGCGCGGAGGCGCCAAAGCCGGTCAGCCCGAGCGCGTCGCCGTCCGCGATTCCGGCCAGCCGCAAGGAGCGATAGCCGATCGCGCCGGCGCACAGCAGCGGCGCGGCCTGCGCATCCGTGAAGCGCTCCGGAATC
>JALOOB010000267.1 GCA_025454635.1 Anaerolineae bacterium | reverse complement strand
ATGATTGCCCATGCAGGGGCCGCACCCCGGCACGCCCAGCATCGCGCCGGCTTCCAGGAATGTCTGGACATAACCGGCGGCCAGCGCGTCCTGGAGCACCTCGCTCGACGCGGGAATCACGATCAGGCGCGTGCCCGCCGCCACCCGCCGCACTCGGCCGCCTGCCGGACGCAGCACCCCGGCCGCAGCCGCGAGGTCTTCCAACCGCCCGTTCGTGCAGGCGCCGATGAACGCCTGCTGCACAGGCGTTCCGGCCACCTGCGACAGCGGCGCGAGCTTCGCCGGCGAGTGAGGCAATGCGACGACCGGCTCGATGGCGGCGAGGTCGACGGCGTGCCGTTCGAGATACGCCGCGTCCGCGTCAGGGTAAATCGCGCCCGCCGCAATACGCGCCCGGCATGCGTCGACCGCTTCGCCCGTGCGCCGCGCGAGCCGCGTCGCGAGCCAGTCGAACACGGCCCCGTCCGGCTGCGTCCACGCGTTCTTCGCGCCCGACTCCGCCATCAGGTTCGGGATGACCATGCGGCTCTCGAGGCTGAGCGACGCCACGCCCGGCCCGCCAATCTCCAACGCGCGATAAATGCCCGCTTCGGGACCGAGCAGCGCGAGCAGCGTCAGGCCGAGATCCTTCGCCGTGACGCCCCGGCGCAGCGCGCCCGTGAGGTCCACCCGGATCGTCTCGGGCACGCGCAGCCACAGTTCGCCGGTCGCCCAGAGCGCCGCGACCTCGGTCCGCCCGACGCCTGCGCCGAACGCGCCAAGCCAGCCGAAGTGCGTCGTATGGCTGTCTGCGCCGAGGATCAATTGCCCCGGCAGGACAAGCGCCTCTTCGCTGAGCACTTGGTGGCAGATGCCGCGGCCCGCCTCGAAGAAATGACCAATGCCTTGCTCCGCAACAAAGCGACGCGCGTCCGCGTGGTTCTGCGCGTGCTCGGCGGTGGGCGGCGGCACGGCGTGGTCGAGCGTGACGGCGATGCGCTCCGGCTGCGCGACGCGCGCCAGGCCCAGGCTGGCGAACAGGCGCGCGATGGCTGCCGTGTTGTCGTGGCTCAGGACGATATCCGGCCGCGCGTCAACGATTTGCCCGACTGCCGTGTGCGCCAACCCTGCCGCCCGCGCCAGCGCCTTTTCCGCAAATGTCTCGCTCATCTTGCACCTCTTCACCACTAAGAACCGAAGAAACGAAGTTACACGAAGAACGGTTAGGCGCCTTAGTGCGCCTTTGTGTTCTTCGGTCCTTAGTGGTTTCCGTTCCCGTTCCCGTTGCCCCAGTTGCGGAGCAGGTTGTCCACGTCGTCGAGGCTTAGCGCGCGCTCGTCGGCCAGCACCTTGATGTGCTGCGTGAGCGCCTTGACGTGCGCCTCGGACAAGGACAGGCCGAGCTGATCCGCCCGCGCGCGGACCGCGTTCCAGCCGGTGAGCCGGTGCGCGATCGAGATGTAGCGGGTCAGCCCGAAGTCGTGCGGATCGAGCGCCTCGTAGGTTTCCGGCGAGTTCAGGATGGCCTTGGCGTGGATGCCGGCCTTGTGCGTGAACGCGCTGAACCCCGTGATGCAGTTGTTAAACGGGATATCAACGTCGACCATCTCGCCGACCAGCAATTCGAGGCCGCGCAGCTTGTCGAGCCGGTACTTCGCCGCGGCGCCCTGCCGGTCGAGCGTGACCATGCGAGCGACGAACCCCCCCAGGGGCGTGATGCCGTTCCGCTCCCCAATGCCTAACACCGTCGTGTCGATGTGAGTCGCGCCCGCTTCAAGGGCCGAAAAGGCGTTGGCGACCGCGCAGCCGGAGTCGTTGTGGCCGTGGAACTCGATGTCGCAGTGGGTGAGTCGGCGCAGCGTGCCGACGAGGCGGGTGACCTGCGACGGCGTGGCGATGCCTACCGTGTCCGCGATGCCGAGGCGGTTGACCACGCCGAGCCGGTCCACCGCGAGGTAGACGCGCAGCAGTTCGGCCTCCTCGCTGCGGAAGGAGTCCTCCGTGCTGAAGCGCAGCTCGACGTCAGGCGCCTGCTCGCGAATCCACGGCAGCACCTCGCTCGCCAGGCCGATGATCTCGTCAATGCTCTTGCCGTGGCTGAACTGGCGCAGCTTGGACGACGTCCCAATCACGACGTCCACCCCGTCCACGCCCGCGTCGAGCGCAATGGCCGCGTCGTCGCGGTGGCAGCGAATGTGCGTGAGGATGCGGGCGTTCAGGCCGAGGCCGCAAATCGTCCGCAGGTCTTCCAGGCTTCCCGGCGAGGCCTGCGGCGAAGTCAGTTCCAAATACTCGACGCCAAATTCGTCGAGGCCGCGGGCGATGGCGATCTTTTGCTCCGTCGAAAAAGATGCGTTGATAAACTGCTCACCCTCCCGGAGGGTGGAATCGATAATGGCGTAATTGCTAAGCGACATGAGAACTCCTTTTTTGCCACGAATTCCACGAATGCTACGAGTTAGACGAATTCGTGTAATTCGTGTAATTCGTGGCGGCCTCGACCGCGTCCACCACCCGGTCGATATCATCCTCGCTGATGACCAGCGGCGGCAGCAGGCGCAGGACCGTGGTCCCGGCGGGCAGGGCAAGGACGCGCGGCCCGCCGGCCGCGGGCGACTGGAGCCGCTGGAGCACGGGCGTGACCTTGACCTTGAGCTCCACGCCGACCATCAGCCCCAGCCCGCGCACCTCGCGGATGACGGGCGAATCGATGCGACCGAGGCCCTCCATCAGCCGTCGTCCCTTGCGCGCGGCGAGTTGCGGCAGCGTTTCGCAGCAGGTCGGGGCAGGGTAAGGAGTTGTCATAACCGTGATGGCGGCGAGCGCGGCCGCGGCGGCGAGCGGATTCCCGCCGAACGTGCTGCCGTGGGACATGGGCGGGAGCGTCCCCACGCGCGGGCCGATCAGGCACGCGCCGATGGGCATGCCGCCGGCCATTGACTTCGCGACCGCGAGCAGGTCGGGCGTCACGCCAAAGTGCTCGCACGCAAAGAGCCTGCCCGTGCGCCCGAAGCCGGTCTGCACCTCGTCGAGGATCAGCAGCGCGCCGCGTTCCTCGCACAGGCGGCGCGCGCCCCGCAGATACTCGCCCGACGCGACGCGCACCCCGCCCTCGCCCTGGACGACTTCGAGGATGACCGCGGCCGTGTCCCCGTCGACCGCCGCGTCGAGCGCGGAGAGGTCGTCGAAGGGCACGTGCGAGAAGCAGGGCACGAGGGGCGCAAAGGGCCGACGGTACTCGTCCTTCCATGTGGCGGACAGGCTGCCCATCGTCCGGCCGTGGAAACCATTGCGGGCCGCAACGATGCCCTGGCGGCCCGTTGCGGCCCGCGCGAACTTGATCGCGGCTTCGACGGCCTCCGTCCCGGAGTTGCAGAGGAACGCGCGGTCCAGCCCCGCAGGCGCGACCAGCGCGAGCCGGTTGAGCAGCGCGGCGCGGACGTCGTTGTAGAAGATTTCGGGGCAGGTGATGAGCCGGCCCGCCTGATCGCGTATCGCCTCGACCACGGCGGGGTGGCAGTGGCCCAGGTTGGCGGAGCCCTGGCCCGCGACGCAGTCGATGTACTCGTTGCCGTCCGCGTCCCACACGCGCGCGCCCTCGCCCCGCACGATCGCGAGCGGACGTTTGGGGTACACGCCCGAAGTGTGGGCGGATTCGGTTGCGATTGAGGATTGAAGATTGAAGATTGAAGATTGAAGAACCGGGCCTTGTATCATCGCGTCACCTGCTCGGCCGTTTGCAACGCGCCGTCTTCGATTCTCAATCTGAGATCTTTAATCTGCAATCTGTCATTTTCAATACTCAATACGCGCTCTCCGATGACGGTGCCCTCCCCCCGCAGCGCGGCGGCAACGGGCATGGCCCGCCGCGAATCCGCAAGGACGACGGTGGGCACATTGCGCTCCAGCGCCTCCTGCGCGGCCAGCAGTTTCTTCTTCATGCGCCCCTGCGCCAGCCCCTCTACCGCGGCAAGCCGGGCGGGGTCGACGTGGCGGATCAGGGAAGACTCGTCGGGGTAGTCGGCCAGGAGGCCGGGCACGTTGCTCAGGATGACGAGCGCGTCCGCGTTCACCGCGCCCGCGATCATCGCGGCCGCCCGATCGCCGTCGACGTTGAGCCGTTCACCTTCGAGCCCAAGCGCGAGCGGCGCGATCACCGGCGTATAGCCGGAGGCGAGAAGCATGGTCAGCAGGTCGCCATTAACCGCCTCGATCTGGCCCGTGTGGTCGTCGCGGATGATCCGCTGGCGCCCGCCCTCGACCGCGCGCACGGCCGCCTTGCGCCGCGCGAGAAGCAGCCGGCCGTCGACGCCCGACAGGCCGAGCGCGTTGCAGCCCATTTGCTGGAGCGCGGCGACGATGTTCTTGTTGACGCCCCCCGCCGCAGCCATGACGTACAGCTCCAGCGTCTCCGGGTCGGTGTACCGGCTGACGTGGCCGGATGGGGAGGTGATCTGGCGGCAGGGGTGGCCGACGCGCGCGGCCAGTTCGTCTGCAGCAGCTGACGTCCCGTGCGCCAGCACGATGGGGTAGCCCGCGCGCACGAGGTTCGCGATGTCCGCCAGCACCGGCGCAACCGACACGCCCGCTGCTCCGCCTAGTTTGATAACAATCGGGTTCATGATAGCTCCTTCAACACAAAGGCACGGGCCAACGCAGTTCGCCCCTACCTGTTCTGTTACGGGTGTAATCCAGTGAATTGCAGGCCGAGCGTTTCGTCCCAGCCAAGCATCAGGTTCATGCACTGGACCGCGGTTCCGGCCGCGCCCTTGCCCAGGTTGTCGATCGCGGCCAGCGCGACGAGGCGGCCGGTCTGCGCGTCCAGCTCCCAGCCCACGTCCGCGCCGTTTGTGCCGGTCAGCAGTTTTGGCTCCGGGTGGCGGTAGATACCCGCGCGCTCGTGGACGATGCGGACGAACGGCTCGTCACCGTAGGCGGCGCGATACGCGCGCCAGAGGTCTTTGTCGGTGAGGCCAGGGCGCGCCCACCCGTGCGCGGTCGCCAGCACGCCGCGCACCAACTCAATGGAGGTGACGGACAGGTAGACGTTGTTGCGGCCGAGCGCCTGCCGCACCTCG
>JALOOB010000032.1 GCA_025454635.1 Anaerolineae bacterium | reverse complement strand
AAGGAGCGGAATGCCGGCCAGGTCGAGCGTGGAGAGGACATTGGTGTAAAGCTGCTCGTACGGGAGGGAGAAACCGAGAACGTCGAACTGGCTCAGCGGATGCCGCGTTTCGAGCGAGTAGAGCGGCAGGCCCTCGCGCTTCATCGCGTCCAGCATGTCAACCCAGGGCGTGTATGCGCGCTCGGCCAGCATGTCGGCGCGCTGGTTGACCTGATCGTACAGGATCGCGAGGCCGAGGTTGGACATGCCGAGGTCATACGCGTCGGGGAAGACCAGCGCAAGGCGATAGGCGACCGCGTCCCAATCCTTGACGGTTGCGTTGTACTCGCCGCCGGTGTAGCGCGCGGGCTTCTGGACAAAGGGGAGCACGCGGTCGAGGCCGCGCGAAATCGTCTCAGGGGTGTATTGCATTGCTACTCTCCTATTGCCCGGCCGCCATTGCGCGCCAGGGCGGGACTTGAACCCGCAAAAAGATGATGCGACGGATCAGCGTCGCATGACTAATGATACCACACTGTGAGCTAGACGGCGACTTTCAGCTTGCCCGCTTTGGCGGGCCCGGGCGCGACCCACAACGCGCGGTAGGCGATCACGGCGATGGCGACGTAGGCGCACGTCTTCGGGATCATCAGCATGCCGATGGCGGGAACCTGCGCGACCCAGAGGATCACGGGCGCGTAGAACGCGAACGAAGCGAGGATCATAAAACCGATCCACTTGAAGGGCGCGTCGTTGGCGCGGTAGGCGTCGCGCAGGATCAGGAGCATGACCCCGGCGCCCTGGATGACCAGGAGCGCGTTGCGCATCAGGCTCCAGTCGTAAGGCGCGATGACCCGCTCCCAGTGGTTCTGCGGGAAGGCCATCAGGATGAGGCGCGCGATGCCCGCCGCGAGCAGCACCCAACCCGCAGCGCCGAGCGGCTTGCGAAAACGCAGGCGCCACACATCGACGAGGATCATATAGAAGAGGGTCACCGTGTATGCGGTGGACAGCGCGCCGAGGCCGACGAGCAGCGGATTCGCCTCCAGCCCGCCGCGCGCATATGCGACGACGCGGAAGCCGACGTGCCCGGTGTCGCCGAGCGCGAGCAGCGCGAACATGGCGATCACGCGGGTCGCGACCGGCCGGTCCTCCGTTGCGACCCGGCCGCGGTTGCGCCACATCAGCGCAACCAGGCTCCACACGACTACCAGGTAGGTCACGTTGAACGCGACTTCGACGGCGACTCGGGCTGACTCAGGCATGGCTTTCCCCTTCGATGCTCAACGCGTTACAGGCGATTCGTGGTAGGCGCCTCTGCTGGGGTGGTCGTCGCGGGCGCGCCATCCGCGGCTTCGCGGCTCAACATCCGCATCCCGTAGAGCAGCGCGACCAACTGCACGGCGGCGCCGGTCCAGAACGACAGGGTGTTGTGGATGTCGTAGGCGAAGCCGGCCCAGAGCGGACCGATGCCACGGCCGAGCGACTGGAACGAGTTGTTCAAGCCCATCGCTGCGCCCTGGCCGGTCTTTGCGCGCTTGGAGACAAGCGAGGTCACACTTGGCTGGAGCAGGACATTTCCGCCGTTCATGACGAGCGCGCCCGCGATCAATGCGCCGCGGGTGGCCGCAAGCGCCAGCAGCACGAAGCCGGCCGTGCTGACGAGCAGACCGCCCTTGATGACGCCTGATTCGCCAAAGCGCTTGGTCAATGGCCCCATCAAGCCCCCCTGCATGACGACCGCGGTGATGCCGAGCGCGCCCATCAACAACCCGACGTCCGCCGGACCCATGCCGAACTTCTGCGCGCCGTAGAGCGCGAGCACGGCTTCCATGTTGGAGAGCGCAAAGGTCATCAGGAACGACAGCAGGAAGAGGAAGCCCATCGGCCCGCGCAGCCCGGCAACCAGTTGCCGCGCCCGTGAGCCGGTCGGCTCCGCATGCAGGCCCCGCTTCTCCACCGGCAGCGACTCGGGCAGCAGGACGAAGATGAACGCCGAGGCGGTAAGCGCCAGCAGCGCGGCGGCAAAAAACGGGATCGAGAGGTTAATCGTGTTCCCGCTCGCGTCCGTGGTGACCTGCATCAGGCTCGCGATGCCGGGCGGCAGGTTGACCTGAACATGCGTCAGCAGACCGCCCAGCGTCGGCCCGATAATCATCCCGACGCCCATTGCCGCGCCGAGGATGCCGACGCCCTGGGCGCGCTTCTCAGGTGGCGTTATGTCTGCGATGTAGGCCATGGCGGTGGGCAGCGCGGCCGACGACACCATGCCGGAGAGCGCGCGGATCAGGGTGAACTGAAAGAGGTTCTGCGCAAAACCTTGCAGCAGGAAGGTCACCGCGTAGCCAAGAATGCCGATGAGTAGAATCGGGCGGCGTCCCATCCGGTCAGACGCGCGGCCCCAGAACGGCGCAAAGACGAACTGCATGAGCGAATAGATCGCCATGACGAAGCCGAGCGCGGCGCCGGATGCGCCGAAATGGGTGACGTAGAACGGCATGAGCGGGATCGCGATGCCGAAACCGATCATCACAATCACCAGCGACGCAGCCAGGATCGCCAGCGCGGTGCGGGGCCGCGGGTTGGTCGCGTTCATGCCGGGAGTTGAAATTCGGGTCAAGCAGATTTCTCCGGGTGAGGGATGCGCGGCGCCGTCCGCGCCGGACGCGCGTCCCGCGCGTCCGGCGTGCCGTGCGACGCGTCAGTATAGCACCTGGGGGAAGCGGAAGCGCAATTTGGCCGCGCCTTAAGTTACGCTATGGCTTGCGGCCACGAGCGCGAACCGCCCATGCAGCCAGACCGGCGAGGCCGGGAGCCAATAGGACGATCGTGGCCGGTTCGGGAATCTCGGCAGGCGGAGACGGTGGGGGCGGCGACGGCGTGACGCTTGGCGTGCGGGTGTAATGCGGGAGGGGCGTGTAGGAAGTGGTCGCCGTTGGAGATACGGTCGGTTCGATGGCCGGGCAGATTTCGTCGAACGGGATTAACGGCGGCTCGGCGCCGTTCGTGAAATCGCCGGGACCCCACGCCCAGCCTTCGACGGCTCCGTCGACGATTCCATAGCTATAGGCGCCGATGTCAGAGTATTGCCACTCGCCATCGATAAGGTGAAAGTAGGACCAGTACTCGCAGGCGGGGAAAGGGCAGGCGCAGAAGCAGTCATCCGCGGGACAGCCCTGGTCCCGGATCGCGCATACAGAGCCGTCGAAGCTGAAAACAGGCATGACTCCTGAGCGGTCCAACAACTCGTCGCCACCGATCTCGGGCTCCTCGAATGAAACGCAAAGCGTTTCGACGCTTCCGTTTCCGTACGCGACGACGAGCCCGGCGCGATGCGCGGCGGACGGGACTGGCGTCTGCGCGATGACGGGAAGCGCGGGTGCGCAAAGGGCCGGCAGGGAGAGGAACAGCGCGGCAAGCAGGACCACAAATGCGGAGCGAGAACGGACCACGCGCACGGGGTTGCCTCCTTCAAAGGCAGAAGCGGCGTCGCTTCATGGCGCAAGGACTGTTTGATTGTACCACCGAAGCTCGAACTGTCCATTTCTCCCAGCGTTCTTGTGACCCGTGTCACTGACATATTCGCCGGAACGTGCTAACCTAAGTTGCCAGCCACACGTGCGCCATGGCTGACCCTCGGCGTCGTCAGAAAGGAAGTTACCATGCGACGGACCGCATTTGCGCTTTCGGCCATCCTACTGGTGATCGCGCTCCTCCCGGCCTTCACGCCGGTCGCCGCCGCTCAGAGCGGTTTGCCCAGCTACCAATTGCAATATCTCGGAAACGGCACGCCTGCCGCCATCAACAGCACGGGCACAGTCGTCGGCGCGTCGATCAGCGGGAACAATTACTCGCCGCTCGTCAGCGTCGGCGGGGCGCCGTGGGCTGCGCTGCCCACACTGCCCGGCAGCATGAGCGTGTTCCCGACTGACATCAACGACAGCGGGGTCATCGTCGGCGTGTCCTTCGACACCGGCTGGATACCTACGCCCGTGCGCTGGACGCCCCAGGGCGGCGGCTATGCCGTCGAAGCGCTGCCCCGGCTGCCCGGAAGCACTTCGGGATACGCCACGGCGATCAACAATCTCGGGCAGATCGTCGGCTCGCGCAGCGCGCTCGGCTACACGCCGACCGGCACGGGCTGGCTTTACAGCGGCGGCAACCTCGTCGACCTCAACGCGGTTTACGGCTTCGCCGTGTATCCGACGGAACTGAACGATGGCGGGATCATCCTCGGCGGGATCGAGAAACTCGACCTCAACACGGGGGCTGTCTCGACCCTCCCCGCCGGCCCGTCCAACTACCAAGCCATCGGCGGCCGCTACATTAACAACAGCGGCCAGATTGCCGGGGCCGCGCCCATGCAGTCGCAGTCGCTGAACATCGTGTCGGTCTTCCGCTACGATCCCGGCGCGGGCTGGCTGTTCATCGCGGGAACGAGCAAGTACACTTCCATCGCGAGCCTCAACGAAGGCGGCGACGTCGGCTACGGCGAGTTGGGCGCGGGTGTATACCTCCAGGGCCACGGCGCGCTGCCCGTCAACGAGCTGCTCGACCCAGCAGTGACCGCGGCTGGCTGGAGCGTGACCGGCAGCGGGCCGAAGATCAACAACGTCCGGCAGATCGCGGTCGTCGGAAAGAACTCGGGCACCGGGCAAACGGGCGGCGTGCTGCTCACGCCCGCGGGCGCGGTCCAACCGCCCAGCGCGCCGGCGAACCTGCAGGGGCAGCCGCACAGCGCGACGCAGCAGGAGCCCTGGAACTCGATCGACCTGACGTGGGAGAACACGAGCAGCCTCACCAACTCCTTCGAGTTGGAGCGCAGCCTGTCGGGCGCAAACCAGTGGACGCAGATCGCTACGCCGACGCAGTTCGCGACGCTCTATCAGGACACGACCGTCGAGGCGGCCCGCACCTACGACTACCGCATCCGAGCCGTCGGCGTCGCCGGGCCGGGGCCGTGGTCGAATATCGCGACTGCGACCGCGCCAGCCACGCCGCTCGATCAGACGCCGCCGACCGTCGACATCACCTCGCCGGCCAACGGCGCGAACGTCTCGGGCACGGTCGTCGTGACCGCGCAGGCGAGCGACAACATCGCAGTGACCTACCTGGAGATCAGCTACTGGAACCAGTACACCGGCCAGGAAGTCATCCTCGGGTCGGTCAACGGGCCGGGGCCGCTCTCGGTCAATTGGAACACGGCGGGGCTGACCGCGGCAACCTACGCGCTGCACGCGACCGCGAATGACGCCATCGGTAACTGGACGCGCGACGAAATCTCGGTCAACGTGACGAGCGCGGGTCCCGCGCTCCGCGTGACGCAGATCGCGATGAGCGGCTCGGTGCGCGGCAGCACCGCCAGCATCAGCGGCACCGTCTATGTCAAGGACGCGAGCGGGAAGGCTGTGTCGGGCGCAAAGGTCGACGCGAAGTGGACCCTGCCCAACAACACGACTAAGACGGTCAGCGGGACGACCGGCAACTCGGGCACGGTTAAGCTCAGCACGTCCGGCGCGCGCGGCACGTACACCCTCACGGTGACGAACGTGACGAAGTCGGGGTATACGTTCGACAAGGCGGGGAGCGTGCTCTCCGCGAGCATCACCAAGTAGCCGGCGCCGCCCCGCCGTTGCCTGGGCAACGACGGGGCGCAAGTGAGAACGGCCAGGGGCGGGAGTACCCGCCCCTGCGCGCGTCTTGCGCGCGCCGTCCCGCGCGTTGATTTGTCGCGGCTCTCGTGGTACTATAGGAAAAGTCACTGTCCGGCAACCCGATTCTCGTTCGGATTCTTAAGTGCGCTCCAAATGAACCCCCCAACCCCAAACCCGGCGAGTCTCTCGCCTGAGCCCGCGCAATCGGACTCAACCCTGCCGCCGCAACCGGAGCCGGCTGCGTTCGAGACGTCCCGCGCCCTCCTGCGGCTGGTCGTCGGCCTTGCGCTGATCGGCGCAGACGACCTGAGCGCGCGCCTGCGTGGCCGCGAGCCGGCTCGTGCGCGCACCCTCGATGAGATGGATGACGCGGCGAACTACCTGCCCACCGTCGGTGACACATTACGCGCGCTCGTCGGGTTCGGGTTCGTTGCGGTCGACTCGACTGCGCGCGCTGTCTCGGCGGCGACGGAGACGACCCGCTCCGTCGCGGGTGCGGTGACTGCGCCGCTCCGCCCCATCGCGCGGAGCCGGCTGGTCCGTCCGGCGCGCACGCTGGCCGAGCGCGGGCGGCAGAGATATGCCCGGCTCATTCAGGCGGGACTTGCCGAAGAGCGGCGCACGCGCGAGTTGGCGGCGAACATCACGGGCCTCCTTCTCGAAGACACAACCGACTTCGCGGGGGAGAATGCGGGCGTCCAAAGCCTCGTCGACGCGCAGGTGGAACGGTTGCTGCCCGCCCTCGTCGCCGACCCCACGATCCAGCAACTCCTGGTCGAGCAACTGGGCGAGTGGCTGCACGGGCTCACCGCGCGGTCGGAATCGCTCGATCCTCTCGTGCGCGCGCTCGGCGATCGCTACATCGCCTACCTCAACGAGCACCCCGACGATGTCCAGAACCTTGTCCAGGGCCAGGCGGTCAGCATGGCGGGCGAGGTCAGGGACAGCGTGCGCAGCATCACGGTGACGGGCGATTCGTTCCTGGAGATTCTCGCGCGCGGGCTGCTGCGGCGGCCGCCGCGGGACGAAACGCAGGCGGTGAACATCAGGCGGCGTTACGCGCGCATTGCCTCGCCCGACGCAACCGTCGGCTCTGGAGAGGCGCCGGTATGAGATCGCGCAACTTGCAGGGGCACTACGCAGGATTTCTGAGCCGCGCGGTGGGCCTCATCCTCGACTCCTGGGTCGTGGCCGCGCTCCTGGCGATCGGCGTCTACGTCATCCTCAGGGTCATGGGGCTTTTCGGCGCGGGCGTTGAGCCGTGCCGCGACGCCGCGTCGCTGACGTCCACGGGGCGAGTCGGTTGCCTGGCAGGGACACTGAGCCTGTTCACCCTCGCGCTTACCACCGGGCCGCTCTACTACCTACTGTGCTGGGCGCTCGTCGGTCAAACGGTGGGCCAGCGACTCATGGGCCTGCGCGTGCTCAAGCTCGACGGCGGGGAGCTCGGCATCCGTCGCAGCTTCGCGCGCCTCATCGGCTTCGGGCTTTGTTACCTGACGCTCGGCATCGGCTTCCTCTGGGTGCTCATCGACGATCGCCGCATGGGCTGGCACGACAAGCTCGCGCGCACCTGCGTCGTGTACGACTGGAAGGCGGAGCAAAACGAAGGGTTCATCGCGCGGGTGAAGCGCAAGCTCCACCGAGGCCCCACGCCGCCACCGCCTGCCCCGCAAACTGGGTCTTGACAAATCCTCGAACCCTCCTATAATGGAATCGTTTTCATGATACGCATATCATAGGTGCGTATTCGCGGCCCCTCGCCGCAAGCCCTCGCCCCATCCATCCCTGCTCGGAGCAGAGCGTGCCGACGATCAACGACGTGGCGAAACGCGCGAACGTGTCACCCGTGACAGTCTCACGGGTGCTGAACGGCGCGCCGAACGTTAACGACATGACCCGGCTGCGCGTCAACCGGGCGATCGCCGAGCTCGGCTACGTTCCCAACATCGTCGCGCGCAGCCTGCGCTCGCGGCGCACGCGCTCCATCGCGCTGATTCTGCCTGATATCACCAACCCGTTCTGGCCGACCGTGGCGCGCGGCGTCGAAGACGCGGCGCAGCGCGACGGGTACACCGTGCTGCTCTGCAATTCCGACGAGAACGCGCAGAAACAGGCGCGCTACCTGGAAGCAGTGATTAGCCAGCAAGTCGACGGCGTGCTGATTGCGCCCGCGAACTCAGACGCGGCGAACCTCGCGCCCTTGCGCGATCGCGCCATCCCCACCGTCGTGATCGACCGCCGCGTTGACGGCTGGGACGGGGACGCGGTGCGCGGGGATTCGGTCGGCGGCGCGGAACTGCTCACGCGGCACCTGATTGAGCTGGGTCATCGCCGGATCGCCATGCTTTCGGGCCCTGCGACCACCTCGACGTCGCAGGATCGTTTCGCGGGCTACCAAGCCGCGCTCCAGCGCGCGGGCATCCCGCTCGACCCTGACCTCGTGCGCTTCGGGGAGTTCCGGCAGGGCTCCGGCGCGGAAATGACTCACGCCGTGCTCGCGCTCCAGCCGGCGCCCACCGCTATCTTCGCCGCAAACAACGCCATTGCGCTTGGCGCGATTCAGGCCGTGGGCGAGCGCGGATTGCAGGTGCCGCAGGACGTCGCGCTCGTCTGCTTCGACGACGTCTCGCCGTCCGCGCAGTTGTTCCCTTTCCTGACCGTCGCCGAGCAGCCCGCGTACCAGATGGGGCTGGAAGCGGCCCGGCTCCTCTTCGCGCGCCTCGACGAGGGCGACGCACACCCGCCGCGGCTGATCACGCTGCCGGTTCGGATGATCGTCCGTTACTCGTGCGGGAGCGGGCGCGGCGAAAGCATACTCTCGCTGCCGCTGCCCCACACGGCCGTTGTGGCAGCCTGAGATACGCGACGACTCTGTCCGGTTTGGACTTGTCCGGATTTCCTCTCTGGAGGGCGCTTTGAACTCCACCATGACCTCTCGCCAGCGCGTGCTCACCGCATTCGCGCATCGCGAACCGGATCGCGTACCCTGTTGGCTCGGCGCGTCGCCGGAATGGCGCGCGCTGGCGCGGGATTTCCTCGGCCTTGCGGACGACGAGGCCCTCTCGGAATACATCGGCGACGACTTCCGCCGGGTCCACAGCGCATACGCCGGCCCCGAGAAGAACCACCCAACGCGCGGCCTGACCAACCCGGACGCGACCTATCGCACCCCATTTGGCGTGGAGCGATACGGCTACGGCTACGGGATGCCGCTACACGAACCGCTCAAGGAAGCGCAGACCCTGGCCGAAATCGACGGGTACGAATGGTGGCCGAATCCGGAGTGGATCGACGTGTCGGGTGTGCGCGATGCCGCGCTCCAGTACGATCGCCGGTACGCGATCCTCGGCGGAGAGTGGTCGCCCTTCTGGCACGACGCGATCGACCTGCTCGGCTTCGACGGGCTGATCTACGCCATGCACGATAATCCCGACGTCGCGAACGAGGTCATCACGCGCTGCGCCGACTACTACCTCGCCGTCTCGCGGCGCATCTTTGAGGCGTCGGGCGATGCGATCGACGTCTTCTTCATCGGCAACGATCTCGGCGCGCAGAATGGACCGATGATCGGCCCGCGGCAGTTCAAGCGCTTCATCCTGCCGCACCTTCGACGTTACGTCGACCTCGGGCACGAGTTCGGCAAGGTCGTCGTGCTGCACTGCGACGGCTCAATCCGCCACTTTATGCCCGACCTCATCGCCGCCGGCCTCGACGGCATCCAGTCGGTGCAACCCTACTGCGCCGGCATGGAGCTCGACGGGTTGAAGCGCGACTTCGGAGAGAAGATGTCCTTCTTCGGCTGCGTGGACACGCAGGCGCTCATCGAGGGCACGAAAGAAGAAGCGCGGCAGCTTACCATCGACACGCTAAACACCATGATGCCGGGCGGCGGCTTCATCGCCTCGCCCAGCCACGATTACCTCCTGCCGGAAACGCCGGTCGAGAACGTGATCGTGATGTACGAGACCATCAAGGAATGCGGCTGGTACCGGTAGCGGTTGAAGACTGAAGATGCACCCGCAAGGGCCAACCTGCGATCTTCAATCTGTAATCTGTGATCTTTAATTATCCAACGGAGGCTCTCATGCGCGTCGCACAGATTATCGGCATGCCGCCGGAGAACCTGGCGGAGTACAAGCAGTGGCACGCGGCGGTCTGGCCGGAAGTGGCCGACATGATCACGCAGTGCAACATCCGCAACTACTCGATCTACCACAAGGACGGCCTGCTCTTCGCCTATTTCGAGTACATTGGCGAGGACTTCTCGGCCGACATGGCGAAGATGGCCGCGCACCCCAAGACCCAGGAATGGTGGGCCATTCAGATGCCGCTCCAGCGCCCCCTGCCGACCCGCGCGGAAGGCGAGTGGTGGGCGAACATGGAGGAAGTGTTCCACCAGGACTGACGGAGGCACGATGGATGCAACAACCCAGGTTCCGCAGAGCGGGACCCTTACGCGAAGCGCGAACGCCCTCGCCAAGCTCGACCGGATGAACAAGACGCTGCGGCACGAAGAGGCCGACCGCGTCCCCATCAGCGATTTCTTCTGGGGCAGCTTCCTCGAACGCTGGCGCAGCGAACTGGGCCTTGCGCCCGACGCGGACATCTACAAGTACTATGATCTCGATTGGATCGTGACGATCCCGAACCTCGACCCGCACATCAAGCAGTTCGAGGTCCTCCATGAGGACGAAACCGAGATCACGGTGCGGACCGGCTTTGAGGCGGTGCTGCGGAAAAAGTACGCGGACCCGATGCCCGCATTCCTCAGGTTCGAGACCGACACCATCGAGGCGCTCGAAACTTTCCAGTTCGACGACCCGTGGGACGAGCGGCGCTGGTTCAAGGAAGGCGACAACCAACTCGCGGGCGTGGGCGACGGCTTCAGCCGCAACACCGCGCCGTGGATCGACACGGTCAAGTCGCTGCACCCGGACTTCCCCACCTACGGCTCCGTGTGCGAGGCGCACGAGATGCTGTGGCGCATCATCGGCTCGGAAAACGTGATGATGTGGATCGGCCTGCACCCCGACGAGCTCGGCCGCTTCATCGACCGGCTCGGCCAGTTCTGCATCGACCTCACCAAGGCGCAGATTGAAGCGGCCGGCGGCCTCATTGACGGCATGGTCATCTGGGGCGACGTGGCGTACCGGAAGGACTGCCTCTTCTCGCCCAAATACTGGCGCAAGTACTTCAAGCCCGTCGTCACCGAGATGACGAAGGCCTGCCACGACGCGGGCATTCCGGTGATCTACCACGGCTGCGGCAATGTCAACCGCATCTTCGAAGACTATATCGAGACCGGCATCGACGCGTACAACCCGCTCGAGGCGAAGGCCGGGCTGGACGTGGTCGACCTGCGCCGCCGCTTTGGCCATCGCATGGCCTTCTGCGGCAACATGGACGTGATGGACTGGGCCGACAAGCCGCTGGACGAGCTTAAAGCCATCGTGCTGACCAAGCTCAACGCGGCCAAGGGCGGCGGCTGGATCGTCCAGTCCGATCACTCGGTGCCGACGACCGTCTCCGGCGAGCGGTATGATTATGTCGTCAAACTTGTCCGCGAACACGGCAACTACCCGCTGAAGCTCGGCGAGTACGACCTGCCCGATTTGAAATAGGACGCAGATACCGGCCTGCGGCCGGCGCAGATGGGATGGATTCTCAGGAGTATCTTGATGATCTTTCCCGGTCTGCGTCATCCGCGTTGAATTCAGGCTTATCATGCAGCTACAACACCTGTTGCCGCACCAGCTCCAGCAGGCCATCCGCCAGGGGTGGCCCCTGCTCGTGCCCGCGGGATGCATCGAGTATCACGGGCCGCACCTGCCGCTCGGCGTCGACACGCTGATCGTGGAGGAGTTGTGCTCGCGTGTTGCGCGACGCGTCGACGCGGTAGTGGCGCCGCCCTTCTGGTACGGACCGACCGGCTACGCTGTCACCGGGCCGGATCAGGGCACGGTCGACGTCTCGACCGAGCGGTTCGGGCGGCACGCCAAAGACGTCCTCGGGGCGTTCTGGGATATCGGCTTCAAGTGGATCATCGTCTGTCAGCATCACCAGTCGGTCGACGGACCCGAGGCGCTCGCGATCCGACAGGCCGCGGCAGAGGTCGCGTTCGAGAAGACGCTGGCCGAGCGCGGCAAGGGCTGGTGGGGGCGCAACCCGCTGCCCGTGGACGACAATGTTTTCGAGCGCATCCAGGTGTGGCCGTCGGTGCTGCCGCCGGCGGATAAGGTTGCGACACTCTCCGACCACGCCGGCTTCTACGAAACGGCGCTGATCCTTGGCGCGCGGCCAGACCTGGTCGACCTCGACCGGCTCGGCATGAATGCGCCCTGGTACACTCACGCGTCGTCATCGAGCGCGCGCCGCGCCACGCAAGAGGCCGGCGCGCGCATGTGGTCGGCCATGGTCGACGCATGGGTCGACAAACTGGCCGCCTTGACCAAGCCCAGGCGCCCGACCCCGAAGGATGTGACCATCACCGGGCTTTTCTAGCGCGACTCGGACCTAACCGGCTTTTCCGAATCGGTCGGGTCTTAACGACACACATGAAGGGGGGTGGTTGCGGTATCCGGCCCCGAGGGGCTTGCGCCAGAGGACTGGCAAGCCAGCGTTACAACTTCCGACTCTATCAACGACAAGGACCCAAACCCAAGGAGGAGTTCTCCCATGTCTGAGGAAAAGAAGATTTCGCGGCGCAACTTCCTGCGCATCGGCGGCCTGGTCGGCGGCGCGGCGGCTCTGGCCGCGTGCGCGCAGCCTGCCGCCCCCGCCGCTCAGGCGCCGGCCGCAACCACTGCCCCGGCTGCCGAACCGACTAAGGCCCCGGAGGCCAAGCCGGCAGGCGTGACTGTCAAAGTCCACGCGATCTCCGGCGGCAGCTACGATGAACTCTACAAGATCATCCCGGAATGGGAAGCCAAGACGGGCAACAAGGCGGAGTTCGTCTTCAAAGGCAACGGTTTCGAGACTGACAAGCGCCTCGTGCAGGACTTCGCGGCCGGCACCGTCGACTACGATGTGTGCTGGGACCACTCCAGCTTCTTCTCGCAGTACGTCAAGGCCGACGGGCTTGAGCCGCTCGAGGGCTACTGGACCGCGGAGGAGTTGAAGGACTTCATCCCGCGCCTCGTCGATGCGACCCGCACCGACGGTCACCTGTGGGTGATGCCCCGGCACTATGACATCTCCTGCACGCACTTCCGCACCGATCTGGGCGACTATAAGGCGCCGGAGACCTGGGACCAGTTCAAGGAGCAGGCGCTCAAGATGACCGACGCGGGCGCGGGCGTTTACGGCACGCAGTTCGCGGGCAAGGAAGAGGCGCTTACCGGCCGCTTCTACGAAGTGATGACCGCCGAGGGCGGCCAGCTCTTCAACGATAAGTGGGAATCCACGATCAACAGCCCGGCCGGCGTGAAGGCCGCGACGATGTTCGCGGACCTGTACAAGGCGAAGGCGATGCCCGCGGAAATGACGAATTTCTTGTGGGAAGACGTCGCGAAGAACTTCGCCAACGGCCTCATTGGCCAGTACACGGAGTGGTTTGGCTGGTACGGCTTCTTCCAGGACCCGGCGAACAGCAAGGTTGCGGAGAAGTTCGACCTGGCCCGCCAGCCGAAGGGCGATGGGAACATCCATTCCGGCTGGGCCGGCCATCACGGGTTCTCCATCACCAAGGCCGCCAAGGAAAAGCTGGGCGCGGCCGACCTGATCAAGCACCTCACGAGCGTCGAAGGCAACCGCGTCGAAGGCAAGACGGGGATTCTCGTCTCGCGCCAGAGCGTGTGGGAGGAATTGATCAAGGAAGCTGAGAGCAGCAGCCGGCCGCTCGACAAGAAGCGCCTGGAGCTTGCCCTCCTTGAAGCCCAAGAAGACTTCAAGACACCTCCGCTCATCGCGGAATGGCTGCCCATGTCGAATGTCTTCTACCCCATCATGCAGAAGATCATCCTCGGCGACGTGACCGCGCAGGCCGGCCTGGACGACGCCGCTGCGCAGATCAACAAGCTGATGAAGGACGCGGGCTACTAAACCCCAACCGCAGACCCGACAGGTATCGACCGCCAACGAAGTTGGCGCAACCTGTCGGGTCTCAACTTCCCACTCGCACCCGGCCTGACAGGTCGCAAAGACCTGTCGGGCCAACCATGCGGAGGTGAGCGCATGACTGCGCCAGCGCTTACGAATAATGGGGCCACCGCGCGAGCGCGGCCCAGGGGCTCGGCCGACGGCCGACTCATGCCGGTCCTGCTCCTGCTGCCGGGCATCATCGTCCTCGTGGCGGTGATCGGCTTCCCGATGCTCTATTCGCTCTACCTGAGCCTGACGAACTTTACCCTCACGACCGCGCGCAACTTCCACTTCGTCGGGCTGGAGCAGTACATTACCCTCGCCCAGGACCCGATCTTCTGGCAGGCGTTCGGTCGAACCGTGCTGTTCATGACCCTTGCGGTCAACATCGAGTTCGCTATCGGTCTGGTGATCGCGCAGATGATGGCGAAGGCAATCCGTGGCCGCGGTGGCCTCCGCACGATTCTCATGATGCCCATGATGTTCGCGCCGATCCTGGTCGGCTTCATGTTCAAGTGGGTGTTCAACGCCGAGGTTGGCCTCGTCAACAGCTTTCTTTCGACAATTACCGGCCAGATCGTCACGATCCCGTGGCTGATCCAGGTGCCGCTCGGATTCATCTCGCTGCTTGTCGCCGAAATCTGGATGAGCACGCCGTTCATGGTCATCATCCTCGAGGCGGGCATCCTCTCGCTGCCCACCGAGCCTTTCGAGGCTGCGGAGGTCGACGGCGCGTCAGGGTGGCAGAAGTTCCGCATGCTCACGCTGCCGATGATCATGCCGTTTATCTACACCGCCATGGCCATCCGCTCGCTCGATTTGGCGCGCGCCTACGACGTCGTGCGGATTATGACGAACGGCGGGCCGGGCAACCGGACGGAGCTGATCTGGACCTACGTCAACACGCTCGCGTTTCAGCGGCAGAACTACGCGCTGGGCAGCGCCATGTCCTACGTGACCGTCGTGATCAGCTTCTTGTTCACGTGGTACCTGTTCCGCAACGTCATGAAGAGCCGGTGGGAGGGGAAATAATGGCAGCAGTAACCAAAGGCGACCGCTTCGGCAAGGCCGGTCGCCGCCGCTACTGGACCGACACCGCGCGCGATCTCCTGCTCTATTTCATCATCTTCCTCTTCTTCGTGCCGGTGCTGTGGATTGTGATGACCTCGATCAGGCCGAACGTCGAAATCAACACGCGCCCACCTGTGTGGATTCCGCAGCGGCTCGATTTCGACTCGTACAAGATTCTGCTCGGCATGCCCACGCCCGAAGGCGCATTCGGTCTCGGCGGCGAGATTCCGGTTGCGGAGTATGCGCGCAACTCGACGGTCATCGCCGTCCTAAGCACCTTCTTCTCGCTCGTGTTGGGGATCATGGCGGGCTATGTGTTCGCGCGCTGGCGGTTCCGCGGGAAGAACGCGATTTTCCTGAGCATGATGCTCGCGCGCGCGGTGCCAGGCGTCGCGCTGAGCCTACCGTTGTTCATCCTCTTTGCGCGCGCCGGCCTGATCAACACGATCCCGGGCATGGTCATCGCATACACCGCGCTCAATATCCCCTTCACCGCCTGGCTCATGGACGGCTTCTTCCGCGCCATCCCCGAGGAGCTGGCCGAGGCGGCGGTCATCGACGGCTGTTCGCGGTGGGGCGCGTTGATTCGCGTCGACCTGCCGCTTGCCATGCCCGGCGTCGCGGCCAGCGGCATCTTCGCGTTCCTCACCTGCTGGAACGAATTCCAGCTTGCCACGGTCATCACCCGCACCCCCGCCTCACGGACATTCCCGCCGGGCCTCTATGAGTTCACCGGCTCGTTCGTCTCCGACTGGCGCGGCATGACGGCCAGAGTTCACCGGCTCGTTCGTCTCCGACTGGCGCGGCATGACGGCCATGTCCGTGATGATGCTCATTCCGTCGGTCATCTTCGTCGCCCTTGTCCAGCGGCAGTTGGTGCAAGGGCTGGCTTCCGGCGCCACAAAAGGTTAACAGAACGCGGATAACGCAGATGGGGTGGATTGATGTGATCCTTCCCTGATCTGCGTCGGCGGCAGCCGGTATCTGCGTTGAATTCCGTCTCCACTCCTGAGGAGGATTTGTCATGGGTCAAGCGATTGCATTGTCGGATTCCGTGAGCACTTACGAGCGCAACGCGCCGGCCATCGGCGTGTTCCTGGCCGGCGACCCGCGCATCGATGCGGAGAGCCGCCAGCGCTGCCGCAACATCTGCCAGATGGTCGCGGATACGCTGGCCGAGCGGGTGAAGCTGCCCGACGGGACGCCCGCGAAGGTTGTCTGGTCGCCCATCCTGGTCGACGGCGAGCCGCAGGCGGACATGGTCGCGAAGCAGTTTCAGGACCAAAACGTCAAGGCGCTCGTCTGCGCGCCGGACACGTGGGCCTTCCCGCAGCTCAGCGTGATCTCCTTGCTAGCGCAGTTCCCCAAGGACACGCCGATTAACTTCACCTGCGGCAACTCCGGGCCGAAGCCGGGGGTTGTCTTTGCGCACGCGGTCAACGGCGCGGTTGCGCAGTACGGGAAGCTCTCGCACCTCAACGTCGGCACCTGGCCCGACACCGGCCTGAATCCGGTCATGACCGAGGGCACCGCGCAGCCGCTCGTCGACTGGGCCTACGCCGCGCTGGCCACGCAGGCGCTCAAGGGCCGCCGCGTCGTCATCTTCGGCCACGACTCGATGGGCATGGAAACCGCGCTCGCGCACGTCATCCAGACGCGCAAGCAGTTCGGCATCGAGATCACCCGGCTCGACATGAAGCTGCTGGCCGACATGCTGGCGAAGAAGGCTTACGACGCGGCCGAACTCAAGGCGCTGCGCGCGTTCGTCGATCAGCACCTCGGCAAGCGGCTGGAGCTGCGCGACGAGCTCGACTCGGGCCGCTTCGACCAGAGCCTCGGCCTTTACCTGATCACGCGTGACCTGCTCAACCACCTGAACGCGGTTGGCGGCGGCTTCATGAGCCAGCTCGAGTGGGGCTCGGACCCGCGCGGTCTGCCGCTCCCCGTGGCCGATGCGATGGAGTCCTTCTTCAACTCCACCTTCGACCACACCGGCCGCAAGCCCGTCGTCCCGTTCGCAACGGAAGCGGACGTTCAGGGCCTCCTGACCATGCTCTTCTTCTCCAGCCTGACCGCCGGGCAGCCGCCGCTCTTCATGGACTTCCGCAAGGTTTGGGAGCCGTGGGAACTCAAGCGGCTGGCCGAATCCATCGGCTTCACCTTGCCGCAGGGCGAGAAGTGGGTCGAGAAGGGCCTGGTGGATGGCGACAACTCCGGCTCCGCGTCTTTCGACTGGGCCGCGGCCCCCGGCGCGAGCCTCGAGCAGATCATGGCGGGCGTTTCGATGCCGCTGGCCGACGACGGCTACTTCCCCGGCATGGGCAACTCAGTCGCGTTCACGTCGCCGGGCGGGTTGACGGGCATCGCCGGCCGCCTGATGTTCAGCGAGCTGAGCGGGCTGTTCAGCATGAGCTGGGACGAGGCCGAGACCGCCGAGGTGCCGGAGCCGTTCGCCGGGGCGCTTGCCGGCATGACCACGAGCACCTGGCCCCACACCTACGTCGTGCCGAAGTACGCAAGCATGGGCGAGTACAAGCACCTGCCGCCCGCGAACCACTTCCACATGATCCAGGGCCTCTCGCCCGCGCGGCTCGAGTACTGGATGGACCTGAACAACGTGCTCTCGCAGGCCAACTGGGCCGCGCGGCCGGCCTATCTTGAAGGCGTGGACCGCCCGCTGCCGCTGCTGTACGCGGCGAACGGCGGCGAAAACGCCGCCAAGATGATGCTGGGCAAGAAGCTGTAGTAATGCCGATTTGAGATAGGACGCAGACAACGCAGATCAGGCGGATTGACAGGATCTTCTTGAGGATCCTGTCAATCCACCCCCATCTGCGTTATCTGCGTTCTATTCCGTTTCAGTCACGAGGTGCTTATGTCCGCCACGCGCAATCTCCTCGCCCTAGACCTCGGCGCGTCCAGCGGCCGCGCGGTCATCGGCCGGTTCGACGGCGAACGGCTCGCGCTGGAGGAGGTCCACCGCTTCGGCAACGGTCCGGTGCGCCTGCCCACTGCGGCCGGCTCCAGCATCCACTGGGACAGCCTCGCGCAGTTCTCCGAGGTCAAGACGGGGATCGCGAAGGCGGTCGAGTGCTGTGGCGCCGGGTTGGTCAGCGCCGGCATCGACACGTGGGGCGTCGACTACGGCCTGCTCGACGCGCGGGGTGAACTGCTCGGCAGCGCATTCCACTACCGCGACGAGCGCACGCTCGGCGCCCTGGAAAAGGTGTTCGCCGTCGTCCCGCGCGAAGAGGTGTTCCGCCAGACGGGCATCCAATTCATGGATCTGAACACGCTCTTCCAGCTGTTCTCCGCGCGCGGCACTGCTGCGCTGGAGCAGGCGAACCGCCTCCTCTTCACACCCGACCTCTTGAACTTCTGGCTGAGCGGGCAGGCTGTCAACGAGTACACCATTGCCAGCACCAGCCAGTGCCTCGAACCGTTCAGCCGCACCTGGGCGGTGGACCTGCTGCGGCGCCTCGATATCCCATCGCGCATCTTCGGCGAGATCGTTCAGCCGGGAACGGTGCTCGGCCCGCTGCTGCCGTGGGTGGCGGAGGAAACGGGCGCAAAGGGTGCGCAACTCGTCGCAGTCGGCAGCCACGACACCGCGTCCGCGGTGGCCGCGGTGCCGATTGAAGGGCCGGACCGCGCGTTCGTCAGCTCGGGTACGTGGTCGATCCTCGGCGTAGAAAGCCCGCGCCCCGTGGTGAACAGCCGCGCGCTCCAGTTCAATTTCACAAACGAAGGTGGCGTCTGCGATACGATCCGCCTGATGAAGAACATCACGGGCCTCTGGATCATTCAGGAGTGTCGGCGGCAGTGGGCGCTGGAGGGCGCGAAGCTCGGCTGGGACGAAATCGTCAGCCTGGCGCGCGCGGCGAAACCTTTCGCGGCCGTCATCGACGTCGATCACCCTGACTTCTCGCGGCCGGGCGATATGCCGGCGCGCATTGTCGCTTACTGCAAGCGCACCGGCCAGACTCCGCCGGCGGACCGCGGCGAAGTGGCCCGCACGGTCTTTGAGGCGATCGCTCTCAAGTACCGCCGCGTCCTGGAAATGACCGAACAACTGACCGGCAAGAAGACCGACGCGCTCAACATAGTCGGCGGCGGCACGCAGAATCGGTTGCTCAACCAGTTCGCAGCCAATGCCATTGGCCGCACCGTCATCACCGGCCCCATCGAAGCAACCGCGGCCGGCAACATCCTGATGCAGATGCTGGCAACGGGAGCGATCGGTTCGCTTGACGAAGGCCGCGAGGTGATCCGCCGCTCGTTCCCGGTGGAAACATTCGAGCCGCAGGAGGTAGCCGCGTGGGATGCGGCGTATCAGCGGTTGCGCTTTGTGCTGGAGTAGCTGCGCATCCGGCTTGCATTGGAGGTGTCTCATCGACTCGCGCATTGCGGGGCTGGAATCCCGCCTGAATAGTTTCGATCCCGAAGAACGACGCGCCGCGCTTAGTGGCCTGGCCGGCCTCCTCGCGCGCGGCGAGATCGCCGCCGCGTCGGACTGCGGCGCGGTCAATATGCATTGCCACACCTTCTTCTCCTACAACGCCTACGGCCACTCGCCGTCCTCCCTGGCATGGCTGGCGAAGAAGAACGGCTACACGGCCATCGGCATCGTGGACTTCGACGTCCTGGACGCGGTCGATGAGTTCCTCGACGCGTGCGAGCTGCTCGGTGTGCGCGGGAGCGCCGGCATCGAGACGCGCGTCTTCATCCCCGAGTTCGCGACCCGCGAGATTAACTCTCCCGGCGAGCCTGGCGTCTACTACCACATGGGCATCGGCTTCACCTCGAGCCAGGTCCCGCCTGAGGCTCGTCCCATCCTCGACTCAATGCGCGAGCGCGCCGCGCGGCGCAACCGCGAGATGCTCGAACGCATCAACCGTCATCTCGCGCCGCTGGTCATCGACTACGACGCGCAGGTGCTCCCGCTCACGCCGGCCGGCAACGCGACCGAGCGTCACATGCTCGCCGCGATCATCGCCGCGGCCGCCGACCTCTTCCCCAAGGCGCAAGACCGCGTCGATTACTGGGCCGCAAAGCTCGCAGCCGCGCCGGACGCGATCGCCACAACTATCAGTGACTACGCGAAGTTCTCTAACCTGGTCCGGGCCAAGCTGATGAAGCAGGGCGGCGTAGGCTACGTCAAGCCAAGCCCCGAGGCCTTCCCCACCGTGGAGGAGTTCCATAGCCTGATCCTGGCTTGCGGCGCGCTCCCGTGCGCGACATGGCTTGACGGGACGAGCGCGGGCGAGCAGGCCATCGACGAGTTGCTCGGCCTGGTGATGTCGAAGGGCGCGGTCGCGCTGAACATCATTCCCGACCGCAACTGGAATCTGCCCGAGGGCGAGACGCGCGCGCTCAAGATCCGCAAGCTGCATGAGATCGTGGCGGTGGCGCAGCGGCTCGACCTGCCGTTGAACATCGGCACCGAGATGAATAGCCCCGGCAACCGCCTGATTGATGACTTCGCAGCCGCGCCGCTCGCCCCGCTGGCTGAGGCATTCCGGTCGGGCGCGTACTTCATCCACGGGCACACTGCGATGCAACGCAAACTTGGCCTCGGCTACGGGAGCGAGTGGGCCGCCGCGCGCTTCCCCGACCGCCACAGCCGCAACGCCTTCTACGAATCAGTCGGGCGAAGCGCAATAGTTCGTTAAGCTGAAACAGAATTCAACGCAGATGACGCGGATCGGGAAAGATCACCATGATCCTTCTAAGATCATTTCAATCCACCTCATCTGCGTCATCTGCGTTGAATTCCCTTTTTATGTGACTTTTGTTAGCGTTTCCCTCGAACCCTTGCCCGCGTCGCCCTCGCCGGTGGTATAATACCTCTGCCAGAACGTATCTTCTGGAAAGGGGACAATCTGCCAATGCCTTCTATGTCTGAGCTGGTTCGCCTCACCGAGCAACCTGCCGCCACCGAGTTGTACATGATCGCCGGGTGGCAGCAGTGGGCCGATGCGGGCTGCATTTCTTCCGGCTTGCCGGGTTACATCATCGAAGCCACGGGCGCGCGCAAGATCGGCGAGCTGAACGTGGGTGGCTGCTACCTGTTCCAGGTGCCCGGCACGCATCACTTCCTGCGGCCGGAGGTCAAGCTATCCGAGGGATACCGCGAGTCGATCACGAAATACGTCAACGAGTTGTACTACACTGAGCAGGCCGGCCGCGGGCTGGTCATCTTCGCGGGCAACGAGCCGCACCTTGACGTGGAGCGTTACGCGGAGGCGTTCTTTGCCGCGGTCAAGCGCCTCGGCGTGAAGCGCGTGGTCGCGCTGGGAGGCGTCTACGGCCCCGTGCCCTACGACAAGGCGCGCGAGGTCCACGCGGTGTACAGCCTGCCTGACCTCGGGGAGAAGCTGGAGGACTATGCGGTCAAGTTCTCCAACTACGAGGGGGGCGTGACGATCAGCACCTATCTGATCGACCGCGCGGAGCGCGAGGGGATCGAGTTCATCTCGTTCTACGGCTTCGTGCCCGCTTATGACTTCTCCACGGAGAAGGCGCAAATCGACGGCCTGCGGGTTGAGGACGACTACCGCGCGTGGGCCGAGATCATGCACCGCGTCAACACGATGTTCGGCATCTGGCTCGATCTGGAGGACCTGGAGCGCAAGGGCGCGGAGTCGGCTGCGGAAATGAAGGCGAAGCTGGAGAAGCTCGACCGCAAGATGCCGTCGCTCAAGATCAAGGAGCACATGGCGCGGCTCAATGATGAATTCGAGGAAACCGTCTTCATGCCGCTCGACGACATGTGGGAGGATGAACTCGGGGACATCCTTGACGGGATTGACAAATAGCTTCGCCACGAATTACGCGAATTTCGACGAATTCGCCAAATTCGCGTAATTCGTGGCGACCTCGTCACGTCCTCGGCGGTGGCTGGATGATCTCCAGCGTAATATCGTCGGGGTCGAGGAAGTAGCAGGTATAGCCGCCCTTATTGATGCCCGCCTCGATCGACACGGGCTCGCTTCGGAAGCGCACGCCGAGCGCCTTCATTCGCGCATACTCCGCCATCGCATCATCGACCTCGAACGCCAGGTGCGCCGCGCCGGGGTTCTTGGTGCGCGTGTCCACCTTCTCCCCCCGCGGCGCCACGTACTCCACCAACTCCAGCATGTGACCCGACCGGTTGATCGGCGCGCCCGCGATGCGAAACTGCGCGACCTTCAGGTGGGCGTCAGGGTAGCCGACAAACTTCCGCGTATACTCGTTCGCCTGCTCCTGCCGGTGGACCAGCTCCAGGCCGAGGATGTCGCGGTAGAACGCAACGGACTGCTCGATATCTGAGACGGTGAAGCTGAAGTGCCAAACTTGAACTAGCATCGGCGCTCCCTGTGGCGCAAGTCGCTGACTTGCCGCTGGTTGTAACGCAAGTTGCTGACTTGCGCCGCTGCGGATCAGCGCAAGTCAGGCGACTTGCGCTACAATCCTGTCCACAAACACACCCGCCAGCCCGATATATGCTTCTGGGCTCAACAGCCGGTCGATCTGCTCAGGCGAAAGGTGCGCTGTGACCTGCGCTTCGGCAAGCAGCAGATCCCGGAGCGGTCGCCGCGTCTCGAACGCGGTCATCGCCGCCTCGTAGACGATGTCGTGCGCTTCCTGCCGCCCCACATGCTCGCCCAGTGCCAGCATAACCGCCTCGGAGAGGATCAGGCCGCGCAGCGCGTCGACGTTTTCGCGCATTCGCTCCCGGTACACGATCAGGCCCCGTATTACTTCGCGCGTCTGCGCGACGGCCGCGCCGGTCGCAACCGCGATCTCTGCCAGCGCCGACCACTCCGTGTGCACCGCAGCCCAGTCGCGCTCGTGCTCCGCGTTGGCGAGCGACTCGAGCAGCGCGGGCGCAAGCGAGCGCGCAAGCCGGGAGAGCGCCATGATGCCCTCGCAGCCCATGGGGTTGCGCTTGTGCGGCATCGTGCTCGACCCGACCTTGCCGTGATGGTGCGGCTCCTCCAGCTCCATCACCTCGCTCTTCTGCAGCAGGATCACCTCGTGCGCGATCTTACCCATCGTGCCCGCAACCATCGCCCAGAGCATCCCCAGTTCCGCGAACCGGTCGCGCGCGGCGTGCCACCCGATGAGCGGCGCGCCCAGCTCTAGCTCGGCCATCAGCCGGCGCTGGACGGCGAGAGCGCGGTCGGGGTCGGCGCCGATCGACGCAAGGGTGGTGGACGCGCCCGCGAACTCACCCACCAGGCAGCGCGGCGCGGCCTGCTCCAGCCGCTCGATGTGCCGCAGGACCTCATCCAGCCAGACCGCGACTTTGAACCCGAACGTGATCGGCGTCGCGTGCTGACCGTGCGTGCG
>JALOOB010000266.1 GCA_025454635.1 Anaerolineae bacterium | reverse complement strand
CCCTCGGACAGGCGAGCGGCAAGATAGTCCATGCGAAACTGCCGGTCGCTGATGTCAGGCGGCGCGGCGCCGTGGTCGAACACGGCAAGCGCCAGCCCGTCCGGCGCGAGCTCGACGCCGAACGCGGCGAAGGCTGCCCGGATTGCCTCGTAATCGAAGTCGGTGAAACGGACGGCCGCCGTCCCATCGCGTCCGGACAGCCGGGCCGCCTCCGCTTCGTCCACAAATTCAATGCCAAGGTCGGCCCGCACCGCATCGAGGTCGTCGTTGAAGGTCCGGGCCGCGGCTTCGGTGGCCCATATGGGCAGACCGGCGCGGTGGTGCTTTTCGACTGCCCAGGAGATCGGGCCGCCGCCCATGATCGAGCCGGTGATGACGAGAGGCGCTCCCGCCGCCGTTGCAGCCGCAACCTGACGGCTGAGCAGCAGCGTGGGGGATGGGACGACGAGCTTGAGGCAGTTCTCAGGCGTCCGCTCCGAGTCGAAGAGCAAGATGTCCTGAGTGCCCGTGCCAACGTCGACGGTGAGGATTCGCATGGGCTTCCTTGTTATGGCGCCAGAAACCGGACTCCCCGAAAGAATCCGGTTCCTCATTTCGTCAGGGAGTTGCCGGCTCGCGCAGCGGGATGATACGCGCTTGTCCGTCCGCATGGTAAGACGAGCGCACCAACGGCGCCGACTCGACCCACTTGAACCCGCGCGTGTACCCCTCTTCGGCCAGCTCGTCGAACTCCTCCGGGTGATACCACCGCTCGACCGGCAGGTGATCTTTCGTCGGTTGGAGGTACTGGCCGATGGTGATGATGTCCACGTCCACCGCGCGGAGCGCGTCCATCACTTCAAGGACCTCGTCCCATTCCTCGCCCAGGCCGACCATCAGGCCGCTCTTGGTCAGCGCCTGCGGGTCCATCTCCTTCGCCATGCGGAGCACCTGGAGGCTGCGCTCGGGGCTGGCCTGCGGGCGCACCCACCGCGACAGGCGGGGCACGGTCTCCGTGTTGTGGTTCAGGATCTCCGGCCGCGCATCCATCACCAGGCGCAGCGCGTCGGGGTCCGCCTTGAAATCGGGGATCAGCACCTCGATCGTGCACTTTGGCAGCCGCGCGCGAATCTCGCGGATGGTGTTGGCGAAGATGTGCGCGCCGCCATCGGGCTGATCGTCGCGGTCCACGCTCGTCAGTACGACGTGCCGCAGGTTCATCCGCTCGACCGACTCGGCCACGCGGCGCGGCTCGTCTTCGTCCAGCGGCAGCGGCTTCCCGCTCTTGACGTTGCAGAACTTGCACGCGCGCGTGCAAATGTCGCCCATTAGCAGGAAGGTCGCGGTGCCGCGACTCCAACACTCGCCGAGATTCGTTTTGACTCAGCCGAACCCGCAGCCATTCGGGCCGCCGGCCGGAAGTTGCCTCCGGCACGTCCGGCCGTTCGCGCAGCCGCGCGCGCTTCGGCGCGTTCCGCGGCGCCGGCGCGGGTTCGAGTGGGATCGGGTCGATTGTGACGTTGCCTTGCATAACTTAACTGCCAATCATGTAATTGCCACAGCCTGCTCTTCGAGCACGCGCTGCAAAAAGAGCGAAAGCTTGCCGGTTTCAAAAAGAGCGAAAGCTTGCCGGTTTCAATTTCCTCGCGAGTCGCTGCTCGCGCCTGAACCGGTTCTAAGATGCGCGCTGCGGCAACCCCCAGGATTTCCAGCGCCAGATGACACATGAACACCACATACAGATACCGGTCCTGAGCATGTGCCGGGCGGTCTCCGGATCATACTCTGCCGAGTCGAGCCAATTCTGTATGTCCGGTCTCACCTAAGCCTCTTTCGAAGCCATTATACCACCGGCGGATGATCACTTCTTGCCGATTCGGCTGGGCGCGTTGCGCGCCCAGCCCGGTATATGCTGCTAAATATGGATCGCTTGCCCCTCCACTGCGTGCGCGGCTTCCATCAGCGCCTCGGAGATCGTGGGGTGCGCGTGCACCGTCTTCTCGGTCACTTCCGGCCCGACCATGTGCGCGCCGAGGATCTCGCCGTACTTCGCGTCCGCGATAATCTTGACGAACCCTTCCTTCTCGTTCAGGCCCAGCGCCTTGCCGTTCGCGACGAAGGGGAACTTGCCGACTTTGACCTCGTAGCCCTTCTCTTTCGCCTGCGCCTCGGTGTAGCCCATCGACGCGACCTGCGGCTTACAGTAGGTGCAGCGCGGCATGAAGGCGTAGTCGGCGTCTCGGAGCGGCCGCGTCTCGTGACCCGCGATGCGCTCCGCGGCGACGATGCCCTGCGCGCTCGCCACGTGAGCCAGCAGCAGCTTGCCCGTCACGTCGCCGATGGCATACACGCCGGGGACGTTGGTGCGCATGTACTCGTCGATCGTAATAAACCCGCGCTTGTCGGTCTGCACACCCGCGGCTTCGAGCCCGATGCCCTGGCTGTTCGGCGCGACGCCCACGGCCACCAGCACCATGTCCGCCTCGATGGTTTGCTCCGCGTTCGTGCCCTGGTCCGTGACGCGCACCTTCACCGTCTCGCCGGTCACCTCTACGGTCTCGGTCCGCGTGTTGGCGAGCGTCTTGATGCCCAGCTTCTTGAACGCCTTCGCGACCTCGCCCGCGGTCTCCTCGTCTTCCAGCGGCAGCACGTGCGGCAGCATTTCGATCACGGTGACTTCCGCGCCGTAGGAGCGGAACACGTAGGCGAACTCCATGCCGATCGCGCCCGCGCCGACAACCACCATGCGCTTCGGGGTCTCAGTCAGGAACAGCGCCTCGCGATAGGTGATGACGCGCTTGCCGTCCGGCTGCATGTTCGGGAAGGAACGGGGGTGATGGCCGGTGGCGATGATGATGTTCTTCGCCTCGATCACGCCGTCATACTTCTGGCCGTTTACTGCCGGGGCATCTGCCGTCGCCTTGACCTCGATCTGCTTTGCGGACTTGAGCGTGGCCGTGCCCTGGTAGACGTCGATCTTGTTCTTGCGCATCAGGAAGCCAACGCCCTTGACGAGCCGGTCGCTCACCTGGCGGCTGCGCTTCTGCGCAACTGAGTAGTCCAGCTTGAGGTTCTCGAAGCTAAACCCGAAGTCCTTGCTCTCGCCCGTCAGGATGTTCGCCAATTCGGCGTTGCGCAGGAGCGACTTGGTCGGGATGCAGCCGATATTGAGGCAGACGCCGCCGAGGAACTCGCGCTCCACGAGGGCGACTTTTTGGCCCAGTTGCGCGGCGCGGATAGCGGCCACGTATCCGCCCGGACCGCCGCCGATCACCACCACATCATACGAAGGTGCTTCAGCCATGATCGAATAATCTCCTTTGGTTCGCCATACGCGGCGCCGACAAGACAGAGCGAGTGTAGCAGTTATGAGTCAAGTGCGCAATGACTTGCGTCAGCCGAGTGCGCTCGGCGCCGCGGACGCGGATTAGGCGGTTTCGTTCCAATTCGCGTCACTCGTGGCGGCCCCGTCATCGTCAATCCTTGTAATCCTCCAGGAACGCCTTCACCGCGGCCAGGAACCCGTCGGCCCCCTGCCCGTCGAGCACGCGGTGGTCGAAGGTGAAGCTCAGGTACGCCATCGGGCGGATCACCAGCGCGTCCTCCGCGTCGGGCAGCAGCGGGTGCCCCTTGCTGATAACCACGGGCCGCTTCTGGATCGCGCCCACCCCGAGGATGCCGGCCTGCGGCTGGTTGATCACCGGCGTTGCAAAGAGGCTGCCCGCAGTCCCGTGGTTGGTCAGTGTGAAAGTGCCGCCCTGCGCTTCGTCCGGCGCGAGTTTCTTTGCGCGAGCGCGCTCGGCCAGGTCGTTGACTGCCCGCGCCAGCCCCAACAGGCTCTTCTCGTCCGCGTCGCGAATGACCGGCACGATCAGGCCGTCGGGAATCGCCACCGCCATGCCGAGATGGATGCGCCGGTGAACCAGCAGCCCGTCTTCTGTGAAGCTGCTGTTCGCCTCCGGTTTCGCCTTCAACCCGGCGACGATGGCCTGCAAAAAGAAGGGCGTGAAGGTCAGCCGCGTGCCCTGCCGTTCGAAGTCGCCCTTGAGCCGCTCGCGCGCCTTCACGACGCGCGTGAGGTCGGCCTCCATGACCGTGGTCACGTGCGGCGACGTCTGCTTGCTGACCACCATGTGCTTCGCAATGCTCCGCCGGATGGCCGACATCGGGACGAGGTCCGATTCGCCGGAGGCAGCAGGCGTCGAGGGCTTGGCGGCAGCAGCAGGACGCGCTGCGGGCGGCGCGCTCGGCTCGGGTTCGCGCCCCATTTCGTCCGTCGGCTTGAACAGGTCGCCGGTGCCCGGCCGTTCCCACGGCGGCAGGTCCGCATCCGATGAACGCGCGGGCGTATCGCCGCGCGGCGAAGGCGTCGCCACGTAAGCCAGAACATCCTTCTTCGTGACCCGCCCGCCCGCGCCGGTGCCCACCACCTGCGACAGGTCGACGCCCATCTCTGCGGCGAGGCGGCCAACCGCCGGGGAGATGAACCCGACGCCGCGCCCGCCGGCCGGCTGTGGCGCGGCCTCTTCGTCGCCCGTCGCGGCCAGGAATGCCTCGACGTCCTCGCGCGTCACCCTGCCGCCCGGCCCCGTCCCGGGCACATCCCCGAGGTCGACGCCATGCTCGGCGGCTAGCTTGTGCGCCAGCGGACTGGCTGCGCGCGCGGCAGGCTGGACCGCATGCGCAGCCGCGCCGTTGCCGGCGGCGCTTTCGCCGGCGGCGCTTTCGCCGGTCGTCGCCTCCCCTTCCGCACCAATCTCTGCCAGCAGCGTCCCCGCGGCCACGGTTTGGCCCTCGGACACGTATATCTTGAGCAGGATGCCGGTCGCGGGCGCAGGCACTTCGGTGTCGACCTTGTCGGTGGTCACCGCGAGCAGCGGCTCATACTCCTTGACGGGCTGCCCTTCCTGCGCCAGCCAGCGCCCGACCGTGCCCTCGACGACCGACTCGCCCAACTGCGGCATGATGACTTTCGTTGGCATCTATGGCTCCTGACCCATATGGGAAAAACTGACGGGCCTAATAGGCGGCGAGCGTCCGCGCGGCCGCGGCGATCTTCTCCGCGTTCGGAAGGAAAAAGTCCTGCATCGGGTGGCTGAACGGCATCGCCGGAATGTCCGGCCCGGCGACACGCGTAATCGGCCCGTCCAGGTATTCGAAGGCGTTTTCGGCAATAATCGCCGCAATCTCGCCGCCGAGTCCGCCTGTGTAGTTGTCCTCGTAAACGATCAGCGCCTTGCCTGTCTTCTTGACCGAGGTCAAGATCGTGTCCTTGTCGAGCGGCGCCAGCGTGCGGAGGTCGATCACTTCGGCGGCAACCCCTTCCTTTGCCAGCGCGTCAGCAGCCTTCAGCGACTCGTGCAGCATCAGGCCGTAGCTGATGATCGTCATGTCGTCGCCGGCGCGCTTCACCTCGGCCCTGCCGATCGGCACGTGGAAATCGCCCTCCGGCACCTCCCCCTTGATCGCGCGGTACAGCTTCTTGTGTTCGAGGAACAACACCGGATCGGGGCTGCGCAGCGCAGAGCGCAACAGACCCGCGGTGTCGTACGGCGTGCTGGGCGCGAGGACGTACAACCCGGGCACGTGGCAGAAGAACGCCTCGATCGACTGCGAGTGATAGAGCGCGCCGCTGATGCCGCCCCCGTAAGGCGCCCGAATCACCATCGGGCAGCAGAACTGCCCGTTCGACCGGTAGCGCATCTTGGCCGCTTCATTCACGATCTGGTTGAAGGCCGGGTGGATGAAGTCCGCGAACTGGATTTCGCAGATGGGCCGGATGCCGTTCAGCGCCATGCCGATGCCGACGCCGACGATGGACAACTCGGAGAGCGGAGAGTCGATCACGCGGCTCGGCCCGAACTCCGCAAAGAGGCCCTCGGTGGCGCGAAAGACGCCGCCGCGCTGGCCTACGTCTTCGCCCGTAATGATAATTGTTGGATCGCGGCGCATCTCCGCAGCCATCGTGTCGCGCAACGCCTCGATGTTGCTCTTAACCGGCATGGGGCAGCCCTCCGAAAACCGGGTGCATTGCGTCTTCGGCGCGCGGATATGGCGCGCGCTGGGAATATTCCGTCGCGTCGTCCACCTTCGCCATCACGCGGTGCAGGATGCGCTCCTGCTCCGCGTCGTCGAGGATGCCGCGCTCGCGCAGCGCCTTCTCCATGCGGAGGATCGGATCGCGCTTCTTCCACATCTCGACTTCGTCACGGCTGCGGTAGGAGCGGTCGTCGTCGTCGGAGGAGTGCGGCGTGGGGCGATAGGTCTTCGCTTCGAGCAGGGTCGGCCCTTCGCCGCGGCGTCCGCGCAATACGGCCTCGCGCGCGACGTTGTAGCTCTCGAAGATGTCGTTGCCGTCGTACATCACGCCGGGCATTCCGTACGCATCTCCACGGTCAGCCACATTCTCCACCGGCATCTGCTTTTCAAGCGGGACCGAAATCGCGTATTGGTTGTTCTGCACCAGTGTAATCAGCGGGAGGTTGTGGATGCCCGCCCAGTTGAGCGCCTCGTGGAAGTCGCCCTGCGACGTGCTGCCCTCGCCCAGGCAGACGAACACGACCTCGTCCAGCCCGCGCAGCTTCGCGGCAAATGCGATGCCGGCGGCCTGCGGGCACTGGGTCGCGACAGGGCTCGAACCGGAGACGATGCGGCTGGGCGCGTAACCAAAGTGCGAGGGCATCTGGCGCCCGCCGGAGCTGGGGTCCTCCGCCTTCCCGAAGAGCGCGAGCATCAGGTGGCGGGGTGTCATGCCGAGGGCCATCACGAAGGCCATGTCGCGGTAGTATGGGTGCAGCCAGTCCTTGCCGCGCTCCATCGCGTACGCGGCGCCGACCTGGCAGGCCTCCTGCCCCATGCCGGAAATGTGGAACGCGACTTTGCCCTGCCGGTGCAGCACCCACATGCGCTCGTCCAGCTTGCGGGCAAGCAGCATATGTTCGTGCATATCGAGCAGTTGTTCGGGCGTCAGCGAGACGGTGTGGTCGCGGGTGACAAATTGTTGCGCGCTCAATGCAGGCATGGCCCCTCCTCAGAGAGGAAGGTTAAATGAAAGAGGGCAAAGAGTCTGTAACC